>JAAZIG010000348.1 GCA_012510325.1 Bacillota bacterium | reverse complement strand
TTCCGGAAATGCTCCAGCGTGTGAGGCTCTGTCATGAACTGTCCCTGAATCCCAACTTTCTTGATCAAATCAACAGCCATGGTATCCTCATTAAATTCCAGCGGCGTAAAGAACCGCTCAGCGTATTCAGCGATCTCGGCATCAAGAACTATCTTTTCCAGAGAACCCTCCAGGAAACTTCCCAGATGTCCACAGCCCGGCAAATAGTTGATCCCGCTTCGGATCGTGTTCAGAAACTGAAACATCGATTCAGCACCTGCCTGGAAATCACAGGTAATGGCATCTGTCAGCCCCACATCGCCACGGCTGAGCATGTCGTAAAATTGGGCTATCTGAACCGAAGCATTCTCGATCAATCTGACTTCGGGCGAACCGTATATGGCAGAGAAAGTTTTCATATCAGCCACACTGGAAATCGTCCCGTAAAGAACCGCCGTTCCCGGGTTGATCAGCTGCGAAAGAACAAGCGGCGCCATGATTTCGCAGTTCTGCAATATCAGGGTTCCCGGCAGAGTGCAGGGAGCGGTAGTTGAAGCCACCGGCATCGGTGAGATAACAATGGGAATACCAATCTCAGACTGCCCGAGCAAGCTATGGCATTGGCTATCGCCAACTACCAAAGGCGAAGTGGGGTTGAGACCTCCAAAACCGTATACCAGACCTTTTTCTGCCTGCTCTTTCATCTTTTCTTTGGTAATACCGAAGACAATACATAACATATCCACGCCATAATCAGGGTTCGCATTAACTATTTTATCCGTGTACTTCAGGGTTAAATATTGCATGTACATGGCCACAGTGTCACGCGGTACTTCAGTTGGGTAGATCAGCGGTCCACAATGCTTGATTGCATCAAGTGATTGTCCGATCTTCATCACATTCAGGAAGTCTTCCGTAACAGGGCTACGCCGTGTTCCATCATAATCAATCAGAAAAGGGGCTGAGCGCCCTAAGCCGACGGCATAGGTCTCCCGGTTCATCACCACGTTGTGCTCCGGATTTCTGCTCAGAACAGTGAATTCACGCCCAATTGTTTCCAAAGATTCCTCAATTGCTTTCTCCGTAAAATGAACTACTTTGCCATCTAC
This sequence comes from Bacillota bacterium, assembly GCA_012510325.1. Taxonomy (GTDB): domain Bacteria; phylum Bacillota; class Dethiobacteria; order DTU022; family DTU022; genus JAAZPQ01. The sequence goes on along the minus strand of JAAZIG010000348.1, from coordinate 4,427 downwards.
CTTGAATCCGTGTTTTTTGAAAATATCGAGAGCCTTTTCGGAATCAAAAGCCATCCCCACTTCCCTTAAAATATCTACTGTGGCGCAATGAATCTTGTTAAGATCCCTTGCACTAAGGGGCTGAAGGCGATCAAAGATGTAACCCATATTCTCTCCTCGCTTTACTGGTATTTTGGGAAATGCATCCTTTTGCTCGCATAGATCTCAGTTCATTAATTGGGGGAATTTAGAAAACAAGGCGGTCCGGTTGCAGTAATCCGCACTAGAGTATAAAGAAATGTTGAATTCTCACCTCCCTGGAAAACTTCCTTATCGTAAATATTTTTCGTTATCTTTACATGTGAGGCACCAGACTTGATTGCTCTTTCGGCTACCCTCTTTTCCCCCAACTCCACGGCAAAATCTTTCGCCTGTTCTAATGTTTTAAAATAATATTTCCCCCAGGGAGAATAGACATTAAATCCACCGTCACTTGCATTTTCTATAAGCAGATTTGCTGTTTCTACCACGTTGGCCAACACAGCACCCATTGCGCTGGCTACATCTGCATGGGCGGGGATCAAATATGCGCTTTCCAGCAAATTGGCCACTCCGGGAAGATAAGCTTCAATGGGCGCACCGATACCTACGAGAGGTAGGTCGGATCTAACCAAAAGCTGGACCATTCCTTTGTCTTTTGGTCGGCAGACAGCATCAATTAGCTTCTCACAAGCACCGCATAATTCCATATCTCGGTCAAGGATACACTCTTTCACCTGTTTCCTAACAACTTCGCAGGCGATATCTTCCTTGAGGTTGCGTAAGATTTTCTTTTCAAATTCTTCCCGCTCTGTTTTAAGATAACGGGCCATTATGGAAACACCAAGGACAGACGCCCGGCTGTCCCAAAGGCTCGCCTGCTCGTTTGAATTAAGAATGTCTGTGGGGGTTAAGCCTGCCCGACCGACAAGGCCCATCCGCTCCAGCTTCTGAAGGGCCAGACGCGTTGCCCTCCAGGATTCCCGGTCGCCGTTAAACATTTCGCATAACATCAGTGGTCCTGCTTTAAGCGCCCCGACAATGTCTCTTTCCCGACGGTCCAGTGCCCCCTCGCCTGTAGAAGCCCTTTTGTATATGAAGTCCTGCGGCTCCCCCAAAAAAGGCTTAATCTCTGAATCGCTGAGCAAATCCCTCAACTTAGGCACTATACTTGAGTGATCCGCGGATAAACAAGCAAGGGGCAAAACCCGTTTTGGGCCAATGTGCACACTTCTATTTGTATCGCTCCAGATATAGCTGTCACCACCCAAACCGATGGTGGAAACATTTACAGATTCAACTCTGGTCCGCCATCCCCCAACGACAGCGCCCTCTTTATTCATTCGAGGGCTGCCCCCAACAATTAAGCTCATATCCATAGTCGTGCCGCCCATGTCAACAACAATCCCGCTATCGACGCCGGCCAAATGTAAAGCACCTGCTATGCCTGCGGCCGGCCCGGAAAGAATTGTTTGCACCGGTCGCGTCATCGCTTCGTCGATATCCACAAGTGTGCCGTCACTCTTTACAACCAATATAGGTACTGCTATACCCATTTCATTGAGAGCCTTTTTAACATCAGAGAAAAGATTTACACTTAAGGGGATCAGCCGTGCATTCAGTAAAGCCGTTGCCGTTCTTTCCTTATACCCCAGCTTCGTCGTAAGCTCATGCCCACAGACAATGGGAAGTCTGGTCAGCTCATGGATCAGCGATTTCGCACGCAACTCATGTTCCGGATTCCGCACGCTTAAATAGGATGAAATGGCTACAGCTTCGACTTGCCCGGAAATGCAGTTGGCTGTTCTGATCAATCCCCTCTCGTCCAGATCCGCTAACCGGCTTCCATCTATTTTGTGTCCTCCTTCGATAAAGGACACTTCTCCCGGAGGCACCAGCGCCTCTATCTCTGAGCGGTTACCTATCGCTATTAGCCGGACAACCGCCCCCTCACCCTCGACTATTGCATTCGTGGCCAACGTGGTGGATAGAGCAACAAATTCCGCATCCAAAACAGCTTTGCCAACTGCTTTAACACTACTCACAATACTGCTGCAAAGGTCCCTGCGATCAGTAAGCGCTTTTCCTTTGGCTAATATCTTTTTACAATCAAGATCAACCAAAGCCGCATCAGTATAGGTCCCACCGGTGTCTATCCCGAGTCCAATAGCCATGTTTCACCTTCTGATATATTTATTATCTTTCCCCGGGGTTAACCAAGCTGACCTTTCCTGTATGCTTTAAGGTACCCACCACAGAATGGATCCTTATTTTGCAGGGCCCGCGCAGCCTTGACGGTTGCAATCATACTTTTATCTCTGATATCAGCCAGCAGCGCATCCAGTCCGCGTTCAACAGCAAACGCAATAAATGTTCTGTTAATCAGGGTGCGCATTGGCAGCCCAAAACCGACATTCGAAACAGCCAGAACGGTGTTTACACCCAGCTCCTCTTTAACCAGAGACATTGTCTCCAGGGTAACCAAGGCGGCGTCCGTATCGGTGGCAATACTTAGCACAATTGGATCAATATATATGTCTTCCCTTTTTACCTCTGCCTGTTCCAGCTGGTCGACGACATAACGTGCAATCTCCAGCCTTTCAGCAGCTGTTTTGGGAATACCATCGTCACCGATGCAAAGCGCAACCACTTTGCACTCCCTTGACTTGATCACCGGCAGCAGTGCTTCCAGCTTTTGCTTCTCTCCTGAAATACTGTTAATCATGGGAACGCCCGTACACACGTCCAGCGCCTTGTCAATTGCTGCTGAATCCGAGCTATCCAGGCATAGAGGTACGTCAAAGTTCTTTTGAATAAGCTCAATCAACCAGACAAGATCCTTCGTTTCATCCCTGCCCTGCCCTGTTCCTGCGTTTACATCCAGCATGTTGGATCCCGCATTAATCTGATCTTCTGCCAGCTTGACAATAAAAGCTTCATCACCGCTAGCAATTGCGTTTCTTATGGATTTTCGAGTGCCATTGATAGATTCTCCGATAAACAACATGTTTTCCCTTTTCTCCTTTCAACTTTGCCCGTATACTCAATCCTTAAATTTAAACACGCGACAACATGATGTAAAGCGCTGTTTTATGCGCTCTGACAGCCTCCGGGATGCTTGCGACTTTAAGGAATTTACTGCTGCTACATTTTGTTATTTATATCTTTCCAGATGGGCTACCGCTCCATTATCGTCAAATTTAGCTTGCAGGAATTTGTCCAGGTCCTGTTCAACGCTTTCATCCATGGACGGACGTTCGTATTTCTCCAAGATCTCATTGACCCGTTCATGGGCCCTGGCAAGGGCGTCCTTGCTGCCCTTTTCCGCCCACTTCTCGTAGGTCATTCTGCTGAAAACCGTTGGATTGTAGAACTCTTTCCGGAAATGCTCCAGCGTGTGAGGCTCTGTCATGAACTGTCCCTGAATCCCAACTTTCTTGATCAAATCAACCGCCATGGTATCCTCGTTAAATTCCAGCGGCGTAAAGAACCGCTCAGCGTATTCAGCGATCTCGGCATCAAGAACTATTTTCTCCAGAGAACCCTCCAGGAAACTTCCCAGATGTCCGCAGCCCGGCAAGTAGTTGATCCCGCTTCGGATCGTGTTCAGGAACTGAAACATCGATTCAGCACCAGCCTGGAAATCACAGGTAATGGCATCTGTCAGCCCCACATCACCGCGGCTGAGCATGTCGTAAAATTGGGCTATCTGAACCGAAACGCTCTCGATCAATCTGACTTCGGGTGAACCATATAGAGCAGAGAAAGTCTTCATATCAGCCACACTTGAAATCGTCCCGTAAAGAACGGGCGTTCCCGGATTGATCAGCTGCGAGAGAACAAGAGGCGCCATGATTTCGCAGTTCTGCAAGATCAGGGTTCCCGGCAGAGTGCAGGGAGCGGTAGTCGAAGCCACCGGCATCGGTGACATCATCAGAGGAAACCCGATTTCGGCCATTTCAAGTAAATCTAGGCATTGACTCTCCCCCAGGAAAAGGGGTGAAGTGGGATTGATCGAAATTTGACCGTAAACCTGACCTGTTCTCGCCTGCTCCTTCATCGTTTCCCTGGAGATACCGAAGAGAATACAGAGCATCTCTATACTGAAACCCGAATAGACTACTCCCGTTTTATCCGAGTACTTCAGGGTCAGATAAAATCGCCAGAGGTTAGCCAGATCACGGGGCACGTCTGCTACAGCCAAAAGCGGGCCACAATGATCAATCACGTCAAGTGATTGTCCAACCTTGATTGCATTTAAAAAATCATCCGTTGTGGAGCTTCGCCGCGATCCATCGTAATCAACGATAAATGGTGCTCCCCGTCCCAGGCCAACCGAAACAGCGCCGCGCTTCATCACAATGTTTTGGGTTGGATTTCGGCTTACCAATGTGAATTCCCGGCCAACT
>JAAZIG010000347.1 GCA_012510325.1 Bacillota bacterium | reverse complement strand
TTTTCTTCTGGTGAGCCATGCAGGAATCGAACCTGCGACACCCTGATTAAAAGTCAGGTGCTCTACCGACTGAGCTAATGGCTCATTTGGTGGAGAGGGCTGGATTCGAACCAGCGAAGGCAACGCCAGCAGATTTACAGTCTGCCCCCTTTGGCCGACTTGGGTACCTCTCCACATTCTTAAATGGAGCCGACGACCAGATTTGAACTGGTAACCTGCTGATTACAAATCAGCTGCTCTGCCGTTGAGCTACGTCGGCCGAATAAGCACCGCCCCTCAGGGCAATTTATAGTATAAACTAATTTAAAATCCCCGTCAACCCATCGGGCGCCGGAAACTTTGCTGGACAGAGTCGCCTTTTCAGCGATCATTATTTTTCGCCGCCGTGGGGACAAAACCGGTTGGAGGGGTCGGTCCATGTTTGCTACTTTTACGGCAATATTCGAAGCGCTGGATGATATTGAAAAGGAGCTCGCCGGAGTCGCCACGGTGGAAAAACGCGACATGATCGTCCGGACACTTGTCTCGATGCGTAAAACCATGGATCAGTGCGTCCAGTACTGGCTGAAATTTGAAGAGAGGGTGAATGAACTGGAAGAGCGGTTCGACCTGGCGCTGCCGGACACCCTGCCGGCCGGTTTCCTGGAAGAGTTGGATGGCGGCGGTGTCTCCGGGGAGGCAGGCGCTCTTCCGGAGCTTCAAAGCGGTTCTATTATGGCACCTGTGGAGGAAGAGCCCTTTGAGCTGCCCATCAGTGAGATTACGATAACGGCTTTCCGCCGCGGGCTGGGCTTCTGGGAGCTGGCCATGCTGAAAGAGGCGGTGGGGGAGTTTAAAAAGGTGGTCGATGATGATCCGAATCTGGTGGCCGGCCACATCTGCCTGGGGCTCACCAGTGCACAGCTGGGTAAGGTGGAAGAGGCTTTCCGCGAACTTAAGCTGGTCCTGGCGCTGGATCAGAATCAGGTTGTCCGGGCCCTGGCCCTGAACACCCTGGGAATTATCCTGGCACAGAAGGAGGATTACCGGCAGGCGGAGCATTATTTTAAACAGGCTACTGCCGAAGATCCCGCTCTGGCAGAGGCCTGGTTCAACCTGGGGGCGATCTCCTACAATTTGCGCTGCTATGCAGAGGCGGTGGCTGCTTTTGAGAAGGCTGCCTCCCTGTCGGAGGAAGATTGGGAAATCGGTCTCTACCTGGGAAGGGCCCAGAGCTACCTCGGAAAGCATCAGGAGGCGGTTAAATCGCTGCGGCGGGCCTTTCGGATCAACTCGCGGGAGCCGCTCATCGCTTTTGAGCTGGGCTGTATCTACCGGCTCATCGGTCAGGATGACCGGGCGCAGTGCTATTTCCATACCACCCGCAAGCTGATGGAGCAGAAATAGCGGGCGGGCGCACGCTGGAAGGGCCGCTGCAGGATTTACCCTCCCTCTTAACGAAATTAATAGTTAAGCTGCCAGAGTGGAACAGCTTGTGAAAATTCTGCCGGTGGAGGGAGAACCTTGGGGGCATCTGTTGCCGTAATCGGAGGAACCGGAGTCTACGAGAGCGCCTATCTCGAAGATCCGCAGAAGATCACTGTTGAGACCAAATTTGGCCGGGCCTTATTATGGCAGGGCCGCTATCACAATAGAGAGATCTATTTTCTGGCCCGCCACGGTGGCGGTCATGCTCTGCCACCGCATCTGATCAATTACCGGGCCAATATAGCGGCGCTCAGGAAGCTGGGGATCAGCGCCGTTATCGCCACCGCTGCCGTCGGCTCGCTGCGGCCGGAGATGGCTCCCGGCAGTCTGGTGCTCATCGACCAGTTTATCGATTTTACCAGAGGACGGCGCTCCACCTTCTTTGAGGGAGGTCCGGAAGGGGTGATCCATGTCGATCTGACGACGCCTTACTGTCCGGAGCTGCGCCGGGCAGTTCTGCGGGCGGGCTCTTCTCTGGGCGAAAAGATTGTCAACGGAGGCTGCTACCTCTGCACGGAAGGACCCCGTTTTGAAACCCCGGCGGAGATCAGGATGTTTGCCCAATGGGGGGCCGACCTTGTGGGGATGACCAATGTGCCCGAGGTGGTCCTGGCGCGGGAGGCGGGCCTCTGTTACGCCACCATTGCCCTGGTGTCCAATTTTGCAGCGGGCCTCTCTTCGGCCCCTTTAAGCCATCAGGAGGTGCTTGCGGAGATGGCCCGGAAGAAGGGGCTGCTGGACCGGCTGCTTGTCGAAACGGCGGTGGAGATCGGTGCTGAAAGAGCATGCCACTGTTCGGAAGGCGCCGTGCCGCTGGATCTTGGGGAGGGAACCGATGAGCGGAGCTGAGTCCCTGAGAACTCTCTACTGGGAGCAAGACTCGCTATTTTTGTTGGATCAGCGTCTTCTGCCCGGCAAGATCAGCTACCGGCGGTGCCGCAGCGCCGCCGATGTCGCTGCCGCGATCAAGGATATGGTGGTGCGCGGAGCGCCGGCTATCGGTGTCAGCGCTGCTTTTGGGATGGTCCTGGCTGCCCGGGAGGCGGCCGGGGACGGTTCCGGGGCGGCCGGTATTGAGCGGGCCGCCGCTGCGCTGCGCAGCAGCCGGCCCACCGCCGTAAATCTGGACTGGGCTCTGCGCCGGATGGAAAGTATTCTGGAGCGTTTTGGCGGAGAAACCGGTGAAGCGCTCACCGCGATCCTGCTCCGGGAGGCCCGGACAATTCTGGAGGAGGATCTTGCCACCAACCGCCGGATCGGCGCTCACGGGGCGGCGCTGATCCCTGACGGTGCCTCGATCCTGACTCACTGCAACGCCGGCGCTCTGGCGACGGCGGGATACGGCACCGCTCTCGGGGTGATCCGGGCTGCGGCTGCCGCAGGCAAGCGGCTGCAGGTCTATGTGGACG
>JAAZIG010000346.1 GCA_012510325.1 Bacillota bacterium | reverse complement strand
CTTTCAGCCCCGGGTAGTCTGCGGCACCGGCGGCTACGTCTCCGCCCCCGTGGTGCTGGCCGCCCGCCTGGGGCGGTGCCCCGCGGCGATCCACGAGCAGAATGCCCTGCCGGGGCTGGCCAACCGGGTGCTGGCACCGCTGGTGCAGCGGGTCTGCCTCTCCTTCGAGGAATCGCGCCCGGCTTTTCCGCGCTGCAGCCGCACCGTGTTTACGGGCAACCCCCGCGCCAGCGAAGTGGCGGCGGTGGAGCGCACCGCGGCGCAGCGGGAGCTGCGGCTCGATCCCGCCCGGAGCACGCTGCTGATCTACGGAGGCAGCCGCGGCGCTCTCAGAATTAACGAGGTGGTCACCGCCTACCTGAAAGCAGGCTGGCTTCCCCCGGCGGTGCAGTTGCTCTACGTCACCGGGGAGCGCTACTACCGGCAGGTCAGAGAGCAGCTCGGGGCGCTTCCGGAAAGGGTCAGGCTCTACCCTTATCTTCATGAGATGCCCGCCGCGCTGGCGGCGGCGGATCTGGTGCTGACCCGCTCGGGGGCGACGACGCTGGCGGAGATTACCGCCCTGGGGCTGCCGGCGATTTTGGTTCCTTCGCCGAACGTGGTCCACAATCATCAGTATTACAACGCCCGCCTGCTGGAGAAAGCGGGCGCGGCGCGGCTCATCGAGGAAAAAGATTTTAACCACCACCGCCTCCGCCGGGAGCTGGAGCAGCTGCAGGCGGAGCCGGCACAGCTGGCGCGGATGGGACGGGCGGGAAGGACCCTGGGGGTTCCCGATGCCGGGGCAAGGCTCTACGGCACTCTTTGCGAGATCGCCGCACCGCTGCGCCGGGGGGGCTAACATTAAGCTCTGCCGGTGCATAGAATAGATTACCTGTTGGAGGGCTTACCGTTGAATCTAAAGCAGGAATTTGCACGGCTGTTGCAGGCCGGGGTCAAAGAAAATGAGCCGATGTCGAGACACACTTCCTGGCAGGTGGGCGGTCTGGCGGACTACTATCTGCTCCCGGCCGATGAAGGGGAGCTGCAGGAGATTGTCCGCCTGAGCAGAGAGAAAGAGGTGCCCCTTTTTGTTTTTGGCAACGGCACCAATCTGCTCGTCCGCGACGGCGGCATCCGGGGGCTGGTGGTCCATATCGGCGCCCCCTTCAGCTACATTCGCCGCGAGGGGAGCTCGCTGCGCGTCGGGGCGGGAACCCCGCTCACCTTGCTGGCGCGGAGGGCGGCGCGGGAGGGGCTGCAGGGCCTCGGTTTCGGCGGCGGCATCCCCGGTTCGCTGGGGGGAGCTCTGGTGATGAACGCCGGCGCCTTCGGCAGCTATATCGGCCGCCTTGTCGCCGAAATCCGCCTGGTCCGCTTCGCTGGGGAGGCGGTCACCCTGGGGCGGGAGGAGATCGCTTTCGGATATCGCCGGAGCAATCTCGCCGGGAGGGGGATCATCGTGGAGGCGCTGCTGGAGCTGGAGCCGGGGGATCCCGCCGCGCTGCAAAGGGAAGTGGAAAAGCACCTCGCCGAGAGGCGCCGCCGCCACCCCGCTCTGCCCAGCGCCGGCAGCGTTTTTCGCAATCCGACTCACCGCCCCGCCGGCTCCCTCATCGAGGCGGCCGGGGGGAAGGGGCTCTCCGTGGGGTCGGCCCGGGTGTCGGAGCAGCACGCCAATTTCATCGTCAATCCCGGGGGGGCTTCGGCGGGGGATATCGAAAGGCTGATCGGAAAAGTGCAGCGGCTGGTCAGAGAAAAGTTTGCCGTGGAGCTGCAGCCGGAGGTTCGCATCGTCGGTGAGGAGAGATAAAATATTGGAGTGGAATTGCGTGGAAAGATATCAGGTCCAGGGGGGCCTCCCTCTAGTCGGAACAGTCAAGGTAGGCGGGGCGAAGAACTCGATTTTGCCGGTTCTGGCGGCCGCGCTGCTCAATGAGAGCAGGGAGGAGATCCGCCTGCAACAGGTGCCGGCGCTCGGCGATGTCCGGGCGATGCTCTCCATACTGAGATGCTTGGGGGCGCGGATCGGCCGGGAGGGGGAGGATCTGCTCCTGCAGACGGCGGATGTGGACTGCGATCATGTTCCCGATGCCCTGATGCGCGAGATGCGCTCGAGCATCTTCTTGATGGGACCGCTTTTGGGGAGACTGGGCCGCGTGCGCATCTCCTATCCCGGAGGCTGCGCCATCGGGCTGCGGCCGATCAATTTGCATCTCGAGGGGCTGCAGCAGCTGGGCGCGGTTATTGAAGAGAAAGACGGCTGCATTGAGGCCCGCGGGCGGCTCCGGGGCGGCGAGGTGACCCTGGCCTATCCCAGTGTCGGGGCAACGGAAAATTTAATGCTCGCCGCTGTCTGCGCCCGCGGCAGCACCGTGATCAACAATGCCGCCTGCGAACCGGAGATCGCCGATCTGCAGAACTTTCTGAATATGCTCGGTGCCCGGGTCGGCGGTGCCGGCAGCCCGGTGATCCGGATCCGCGGGGTTCGCGGCCTGCACGGGGGCAGCTACCGTGTCTTTCCCGACCGCATCGTCGCGGGCACCTTTCTTCTGGCGGCGGTG
>JAAZIG010000345.1 GCA_012510325.1 Bacillota bacterium | reverse complement strand
TCCGCCGGCGGCGTAGAGCTGGACCGGATGGCGGGGCAGGTTGTCCACCACCGGTATGACCACCGCCCAGGGCACCGTGCTGACCCGACCGTAACAACAGCCGTTAAGAAAACAGCCGATGCGGCCAAAAGCATAACCCAGGGCCAGATAGGGGGCGGCCAGATCGGCCAGCTTGGAGAAGTCGATCTTGCGCCAGCGGCACCAGAGCAAGATGGCCAGAGCTCCACCGACAAACGCCCCATAAAATGTAAGTCCTTCGAAGCGGCTGAAGAAAACATCCTTCCACCGTCCGCTGAATTGCTCCCAGTTAAGCGCCACATAGAGAATCCGCGATCCCAGCAGGCCGGCGATAACAGCGATGATGATCGCCTCCAGGGTCTGATCGGGATCGATTCCCTCACGGCGTGATTCTCGCGACATGAAGATCGCCGAAACAAGAACGGCCAGCGAGATCATCGCGCCGTAAGAGTAGATCGGCAGGTTGCCAATATAGAAAAGAATCCGGTGCATCTGCTTACCTCCCCAAAATAGTGTTCATGCTACCACGGGCGGCTCCGCGACAGCGGGGCGATCCGCCAGAAAGCGATGATAAAAATAAGCACCCCGATGACAACGGCGATGTCGGCCACATTGAAGACCGGCGGGAAAAATTTCACATCAATGAAATCGACCACCGAAACATTGCGCACCCGGTCGATCAGGTTTCCCAGAGCTCCGCCCACCTGCAGAGCCAGCCCCACCCGCAGCGCCGTATAACCGGCCGGCACCGCCTGATAGAGGTAGATGATGAACCCGGCCACGAGCAGGGTTACGATGATCAGAAAAAGAGTGCGGTGAGGAAGCATGCCGAAAGCTGCTCCGGGATTGCGGACATAGGTAACCGCCAGAAAATTGCGGATCAGCGGAATCGACTCTCCAAGATCCATCTTTGAAACAACAAGATATTTGGTGATCTGATCCAAAACCACTACCGCGGCTGCGATAAAAATAAGAAGCAATCGTTTACCTCCAGCAGATCTGCTGACGACATTTTACCACAGCCGCGGTAAAAAATAAATCAATCGGGGAGCTGGTCGCGATAGTCCTCATTGGTCAGGGAGTCGATCTCCTCAACCAGACCGGTCTCCTCATCCTCAAGGTCATCCTCAAATATGCGGGGCCGCTTGTTATGCCGCGCCACCTCCTGCCAGAAATCTTCGCTGTCAAAACCGGGATCCCCGAAGACGATACTGCCGGAAAAGAGGGGCTCCAGAAGTTCCTCCTCCGCAGGCCGCCCCCCGGGACTCTGCACCGCCTTCTCCTCATATTCCCGGCAGGGAAGGCACAGCGGCGCTTCCGGAACCGCTTCAAGTCTGGCCCGGGAAATCATTTCGCCGCAGCGCTGGCAGATTCCGTAGGTGCCCGCGGAGATACGCTGCAGCGCCTCCTCGACCTGGCGAAGCTGACTGAAGTGCAACTCCTGAAGAGAAAGATCCTTGCTCCGTTCGAAGTTTTCCGTGCCCAGATCGGCGGGATGGTTGTCGGCAAAGGAGAGATCGGTCACGCTCTCGCGCATGCCGACTCTGCGCTCCCGGGAAGGACCCTCCCCGAGCTGCTCCTGCAGCATCCGCCGCGCCTTCAGCAAAGCCTGCTCTTCCTTTTTCCAGTTACCGGTCATCACAGATCACCCTTTCAGCTGCTCATTGACTATCTCGATGAGCTCGGCGATAAAATCCCCAATGAGCGGCAGGTTCAGGACTACCAGGCGCTGCAAAAGATAGAGCAGCAAGGCCGCCAGCAGCGTCGCCCCGAGCCCGAAACCGAGCCCGCGAAAGAGCCCGGCGGTTAAATTGAGCAGGAGATAGCGCCGGGGGTTGTTCAGCAGGCTGATATATTCAGCCAGGTTGAACCTCTCGAGATCCTTGGAGAGGCGGGTCAGGCGGACGATCAAGCGCCGCTGCAGCTGCCTCTGCCGGTAGCTCTCGCTTCCTGCATCCTCCGGCGGGGATTTATCGCTCCACAAACCAACTGATCCTCCTCCTCAAGTCGTTCATATGTTTTCCCAGAGGGGAACAAAAAATTGCCCCCGCCCGCTAACATTTATTCCAAATAAAATGGCGTGGAGAAGGAGATAAACCACGCGGATACGCATAACAGGAGGGTAGTGCCGGGAATTATGCAAGAGGTGGGATCGCCTGAGCCGGTGATTTTAAAGCGCCGGGTCGTTGTTTAAAACTACAGTCTAAAAAGGGCTGTCCCCAATCTCCGGGACAGCCCGCAACTGTTTCCATAAATCTTTCTTTCCACCCGACCGATTCGCTTCATCCTGCCTGTTCATCGCTCCCCGCCGGGGTGCTTCATCAGGGGGTGCGCGCGGCCGGGGATCTCCCCCCTGCTCTCCTTAGCCCAAAAGTTCCTGGCAGCGGGGGCAGAGCTCCCCCTCGGAGGGGGCGGCAAATATCCAACAGCGAGGGCATTTCGCCGCCGCCGCCCCGGCCACCAAAAGCTTCAGGGGCATCTCCCGGCCCGCAGCCGCCTCCGGCGGCGCCGCGGCGGTCCCCTCATTGAGCTCCACGGCGGAGACGATGAAGATCTCGGCGAGCTTCTCCCGGTACTGTGCGAGAAGCTTGTAGAGATCGCCTTCAGCCCAGAGAGAAAGATTCGCCTCCAGGGAGCTGCCGATGAGCTTTTCACGCCGCGCCTCTTCGAGAACCCGGGCGGCCTCGTCGCGCACCTCCAGCAGCTGCTCCCAGCGGAGCCCCAGCTCCGGATCGTCCCAGGCGGGATCGCTTTCCGGAAAATCGGCCAGCTGGACGCTGGGCTGCCGTTCGCCGGGCAGCTGCCGCCACAGCTCCTCGGCGGTAAAGGTGAGGATCGGCGCCATCATCAGGGTCAGGTTTTCCAAAACGATCGCCATCACGGTCTGGGC
>JAAZIG010000344.1 GCA_012510325.1 Bacillota bacterium | reverse complement strand
GATTAGGGGAGTACTGCTACGCATCGCTTCGCGCAAGCCCATATTATCACGGTGGTAGGGGTCATCCCCCCGATAACGATATTCCAGCAGCCCTTCTGTCAAGAATTTATCCTCGTAGTAACTGCGGGGAACAGTGGTGATTGAAAGAGGCAGTGCAAGTGCTTTGGGTTTCCAGATGCCCTGGGGCCCTAGAAGGGTGATGCGCTGACCGTTGAAGACAAACCCTTGCTCAAGGACAGTTCGCGGCAGCAGGTCACCGTGCAACAATGTCTGTTCTTCAAGCCATTTAAATGCGGTATTCCTAATCTGATAATCCATGGCACCCTCGATAAGCGTATTGTTTTGGCAGGAAATCTCTGAAATAAAACAATTCCCAAGGGCCGATATCAGAATCTTATCAATTGTTGTTGCAAAAGGCAACTATTGGGCGGATTAATCGATGAACTTGACTTTCCCGTAGAGACCGTCGTAACCGGGCTCGATCTCGATCTGCCCAGTTCTCAGGAGGCGGATATTCTCAGCAATGCGGGGGCCGGCGGTCCGCTCGATCTCGGGCAGCGGGGCCTGGCGCAGGATAAAAAGTTCGGGGCCGAGGGTGCGCAACAGCGAGGTGTAGATGCTCATCACTTTCTTGCCGATGCCCGCAAAACCGGCAGAGCGGGCGATAACCTCCAGAAGGGGGGCGAAGCTCTCGAAGTGATCTGCTCCAACCTTCCCCTCTTCCCGGTCAGCCAGCGCCTCCACGCGGTGCAGCACTCCCACGGTGATGCGGGCGCCGCATACGGGGCAGCGGCCCTCTGCGGCGACTGTTTCAGCCGGCTTCAGGCAAACTTCACATTTCCTGTGGCCATCGTAATGGTATTTCCCCAGCTCGGGGAAATATTCGATAGTGCCCTGAAGCTCTCCGCCGGCCCTGTCCTGCAGGGCTTGGCGAATATGGGGGTACGAAAGATCTGTCTTGAAGATGTTGGCTTCACGGCCCAGCTTGGCCGGGGAGTGGGCGTCGGAATTGGAGACGAGGGCAAAGCGGTCCAGTGCGGAGATCCGCCGGTTCATCGGCGGATCGGAGGAGAGCCCTGTCTCCAGGGCAAAGATGTGGGGAGTCAGATCTTCGAAGCAATCTTCGATGGTGTCGTAGCCGGAATGGGCCCCGAAGAGGGAGAAATGCGGGGTCCAGATGTGGGCGGGAATAAAGATGGAGTCGGGGCAGAGCTCGAGGACGATCTCCAGAAGATCCTTGCTGTGGAGGCCCAAGATCGGCCGGCCGTCAGAATGGAGGTTGCCGATCTGCTCGAGGCGGCGGGCGATGGCCGCAGCCTGCTCCAGGCCGGGCAGGATAATGAGGTGATGGACCTTCCGGACTCTGCCGTTTTTTTTGTAGATACAGCTGATCTCGCCGGAGACGATGAAGTGGGGCTGAAAAACGGGCCCGGCGAGTTCATCTTCGATGCAATAATTATCTTTGAGGGTATAAAGGCCTTCCTTTGAAGGGATCAGTTTTTCAGCCAGTTCCCGGCGCCAGGCCGGGTGGGTAAAATCGCCTGTGCCGAGCACGGCGATGCCTTTGCGCCGCGCCCACAGATCCAGAAACTCGGGCACAGATTGCTTGCTGGTGGCGATGGAGTACTTGGAGTGAATATGAAAATCGGCAATGAATGTGCGGTCCATGGTTTCAGTCAGCTCTCCTTCGCTTATGCGCCAGTATGCCGGGGCTGTCCCGGCCGCAGCTGTTTTTATGATTCCCTTCTGTTTTCTATTATTTTAGGGTGATCTCCTTTTGCCGGAGATTTTTGGCAGGGCCTGAAGATACGATTGCCGTAGCTTCAGGCTGGAGGCTTGAATCCGGGGACAAAAGCAGGATTGTGGGGAAGCGATGGCTAAATATTTGATGATCTTTGGGGTCGCTAATTGCATGGGGTGATGCAGTCTTCCGTATAACGGAAAGGGCGGTATGAGGCAAAATATTAAACAGAACCTCATAATGTGGGCAATGCTGGTGGTGGCAGTGGGAATCTTCGCCACCGGTCATGCTGCGGAGAGCGGAATTGACTGGACCGAAAAAGAGCTTCTGTTTATGGAAGATCATCCGGTCATCCACTTGGGAGTGGATCCCCGGTTTATCCCCTTTGAATTCATCGATGAGGAGGGCGAACATCAGGGTATCGCTGCTGATTATCTTGAGCTGGTCTCGGAGAGAACCGGTCTGCAATTCGAAGTGCAAAAGGGCCTGACCTGGCCGGAAGCTTACGAGCTGGCGCTGAACGGGAAGGTGGATGCTTTGCCTGCTGTGGGAAAAACCCCGGAGCGGGAAAAGCATTTTCTTTTGTCAGAACCGTATTATTTTTTCAAAAGAGTGATCGCCACCAAAGATACAGATGTTCATATCTCCTCCATGGAGGATCTGGAAGGCCTTGCGGTGGCGGTACAGCGGAACAGCTCCCATCACAGTTACCTGCTCTCATATGAGAAGATCAATCTCAGCCTGTACGATTCGGTGGATACTGCACTTGCCGCAGTGGCCACGGGGGCGGAGACCGCTTTCATCGGAAATCTGGCCACGACCAACTACCTGATCCGCTCAAGCGGGCTGACCAATCTGCGCTTTGTCGCTTTCGAAGCAGAAAAGCAGCAGGGGCTCTATTTTGCTGTTCGCCGGGATTGGCCGGAACTGGTAAGCATCTTTAACAAAGCGATCGCTTCTGCTACCGAAAAAGAGAAGACGGCGATCAACAACCGGTGGATCGATCTGGAGACCCAGCTGGATTATGGGCCGATCATTAGGGCTATTGTGATTATTGTCGCTTTCTTCGGGATTGTGCTGGCGGTTTCGTTCTTCTGGATTGTGCGCCTGCGCCGGGAGATCAACTGGAGAAAGCGGATTCAGGGGGAACTGGTCGAAGCAAACCATGAAGCGGATCTGGCAAATGGGAAATTGCAGAAAGCCAACGAGGAGCTGGCCAAGATATCGATGGTGGACGGGCTGACCGGGATCTCCAACCGGAGATATTTCGATAATTTTCTGCAAAAGCTCTGGGGCATCAATATGAGAGAACGGTTTCCTATAAGTCTGATCATGATCGATATCGACCGGTTCAAGGAGTACAACGATAGATACGGCCATTTGGCCGGTGACCAATGCCTAAAGAAAGTTGCTCAGATCATTGCCGAAACCATCAGAAGACCGGGAGATTTTGTGGCGCGATACGGCGGGGAAGAGTTCGCCGTATTGTTATCCAACGTTACCGAAGAGGGTGCCGCGGAGCTCGCAGAAAGGATCAGAGTCAACGTGGAGAAAGCGGTAATCGACAGCGGGGAGGAGAGAACAACGGTTACCGTAAGCCTGGGGGTAGCGTCAATCGTAACGGTTGAGTCGCTGAAACCCACTGATCTAATTGAAGCTGCCGACCGGGCACTCTATCAGGCCAAACGAGACGGCCGCAACAGGGTTGTCAGAGCCAGTTCGCTCGGAGGCAAAGATCTTGACTGAACGCCCTTCCTTTCAGGGGGAAACGGTTCAGCTCCTGTCGGGCAGCCTTTGCAAATGATCGGTCAATGCTGAAGAGCACCCTGGTGCTGAAGCCGCTCTAGAGATCACCTCCGCAAATGAGCCCAAGGCAGGCTGCCATTTCAGAGTGAGCAGCTGCGCTGCTGGGGGCGGCATTTACAAAAAAGCGGGGCGGAGCGGATCCTGAGGGTGTGCTGACAAGCGCTCAGCCTGACAGCGGCGCCTCCTGGGTAAAAGAGTTGCCGTC
>JAAZIG010000343.1 GCA_012510325.1 Bacillota bacterium | reverse complement strand
GGGGTTAGTTTTCGAAGGCGATCTCTTCGCTTTCGGCTTTCTTTTCTCGCTGCATCAGCCCGTCTACCGCTTTTCGTGGCAGTTTTCCTTCAAAAAGGACCTGATGAATCTCGCGGGTGATGGGCATCTCCACCCCAAAGCGACTGGAGAGCTCCAGCGCCGCTTTGGTCGTGTTGACCCCTTCGGCAACTGTGTGCATCCCGGCAGCGATCTCGCCAAAAGGGATTCCCCGGCCGAGTTTGAAACCGACCTCGCGGTTGCGGCTGTAGTGGCTGCTGCAGGTGGCGTAGAGATCGCCCAGCCCGGAGAGCCCGGCAAAGGTCCGGGCGCGGGCGCCGGCGGCAATGCCGAGGCGGGTCATCTCGACCAGACCGCGGGTAACGAGGGCAGCCCTGGTGTTGTCCCCGAGACCCAGGCCTTCGACGATCCCCGCTCCCAGGGCGATGACGTTTTTCAGAGCGCCGCCCAGCTCCACCCCGATGAGGTCGTGATTGGTGTAGACCCTGAAATAAGGGGTCATCAGCGCTTCCTGAACCCGGCGGGCGGTCTCCTCGGTCAGCGAGGCGGCAACGGTTGCCGCGGGCAACTTCCGGGAGACCTCTTCCGCATGATTGGGCCCCGAGATGACCGCGATGCGGTCACCGGTTTCCGGGGGCAGCTCTTCCTGCAGCACCCGGGAGAGGCGCAACAGTCCGCCTCTCTCCAACCCTTTGGCCGCATTGACCGCAATCGCCCGGGTTGGGAAATGCGGCGCCGCGGCGGCGGCGACGGTCCGCAGCCCGTGCGAGGGGACCGCAAAGACGACTACAGCTTTTTCGTGCAGCGCTTCGGCCAGATCGAGGGTCGGCCGGATCGACGGGTTCAGTTTGACGCCGGGAAGATACTTTTCATTGCTGCGCTTGAGGACGATGGACCGGTAAAGCTCGTCGCTGCGCATCCACAGGCTAACCGGAATGCCTTTGTCTGCCAGCAGCACCGCCAGGGCTGTCCCCCAGCCTCCTGCTCCAATTACCGCTGCTTTCATTTGGCTCACTTCCCCCCGTCGGGATTGATCTTCTGCCCGAACTTGGATTCTGTTCCGCTGAGCAGACGCCCGATATTTTCGCGGTGTCGGACGATTACTAAAAGAGCCATCGCTGCTCCAAAAAGAAGGTGCAGGGCGTCGTATCCGAAAAAGAGAAGAAAAAATGGCACCGAGGTTGCCCCGACTAGCGATCCGAGGGAGACGTAGCGGCTCAGGACGATCACCACTACGGCCAGCAAAACGGCGGCGGCACAGACGTCTCCGGCCAGGGGGATGAGCAGCCCGATGCCGGTGGCGGCGCCTTTGCCCCCCTTGAATTTCAAAAACAGCGGAAAGCAGTGGCCCACCAGAACGGCCAGAGCGGCGGCAAGGACCACGGCGGTTTCACCGCTGAGGGCACGGGCCAGCAGAACGGCGACGCTGCCCTTGGCCACGTCGAGGAGAAGAACAGGCAGCGCGGCGCCCCAGCCCATCAGGCGAAGCACATTGGTGGCCCCGATATTTCCGCTGCCGTGGCTGCGGATATCAACCTGCTTGAACAGACGGGTGAATAGATAGCCGAAGGGGATCGAGCCGAGCAGATAGGCGCCGGCGATTACCAGAAAAGCCATGGATTAACCCTCCCTCTCCCGGCGCGGCTTGAAGTCGAGGCGCAGCGGGATACCGCTGAACTCAAAGGCTTCGCGAAGCCTGTTCTCCAGATAGCGCCGGTAAGAAAAATGAACCAGTCGCGGATTATTCACAAAAAAGATAAAGGTGGGCGGCCTCACCGAAACCTGGGCCGCATAATAGATCTTCAGCTGCTTCCCCTTTGAGGTTGCCGGTGGATTCACCGCCAGAGCATCGGCAACCAGTTCGTTCAGCAGCGAGGTGGGGACGCGCTTGTAAAGCTCCTGGTGCACCCCGGCGATGAGGGGGAAGAGCTGCTCAACGCGGCTGCCGGTCAAAGCGGAGATAAAGGTGGCAGGCGCGTAGGAAACAAAGGCAAAAGAGCGCTCAAGATTGGTTAACCATTGCCGGCGGATCTCTTTCCGCTCTTCGATGAGATCCCACTTGTTGACGACAATAATCAGCCCGCGGCCGGCCTGCTCGATAAAACCGGCCAGCCTCTGATCCTGCTCGGCGATGCCGGCGGTGGCATCGAGCATCAGCAGGGCCACATCGGCGCGCTCGACCGCCTTCAGGGCGCGCAGGACGCTGTAATACTCAACCGATTCTTTGACCTTGCTTTTGCGGCGGACTCCGGCAGTGTCGATGAGCAGGTAATCGCTGCCGGCGTAGTTAAAGGCGGTATCGACAGCGTCGCGGGTTGTTCCCGGCACGGGGCTGACGATCACTCTTTCCCGCCCGAGAATCGTATTGATCAGCTGTGATTTGCCGACATTGGGGCGGCCGATCACCGCCACCCGCACAAACTCCTCCCCCGCCGGGTCGGCCAGCTCTTCCGGCAGCAGTTCGCAGATCCGGTCGAGAAGGTCGCCGGTGCCGCGCCCGTGCGCTGCAGAAACAGGAAGCGGATCGCCCATGCCCAGGCTGTAGAAGGAGGTGACCTCGTCGGCGACGCCGGGGTGATCGATCTTGTTGACCGTAGGTAGAACCGGCTTGCCGCTGCGGCGCAGCAGGGCGGCGATCTCCTGGTCAAGGGGGTTGGGCCCCTCCTGCCCGTCGAGGACGAAAACAATAACCCGGGCTTCCTCGATGGCCAGCTCCGCCTGGCGGCGCACCTGCCTGATCAGGGGGTCGCTCTGCTCAAAGCTCAGCCCGCCGGTGTCGATGACGATGAAGTTTTTCCCCCGCCACTCCGCCGGGCCGTACAGGCGGTCGCGGGTCACTCCGGGCACTTTCTCCTCTATCGCCGTCCTTGAGGCGGTGAGGCGGTTGAACAGGGTGGACTTGCCCACATTGGGCCGCCCGACAATGGCGACAATATTATCTCCCAAGAGGGGACCCCCTTTCCGGTAAAGTATACTTTATTATCCCGATCTTTCTATTCGCTGTCAAACGGCTGCAGAAGCGCTCCTTTTCCCGCGGCGATCCTCCGAGGCGGGTCTGTCAGGGGTCACAGCAGGTAACGGGCGGGATCTGCTTCGAAGTGCTCCGCTAATTGGAGCAGGCGGCGGTAATTGCGCAGGATCCCCCAGCCGACGAGGGGACGGCCGGGATCGATGCAGTGAAGGCTCCGCGATAGAAATCCGCCGAGGCGCACGGGCCAGGTTACGGCGGAAGAACAATCGATGAGCGCCAGGGCGGGAACCTCGGGGCCGTACAGTTGCAGCAGCGGCGGCAGGAGCTCGCGGATCGCCGCACTCCAGCGGCCGCTCCCCAGGGCAAAGACCCGGTTGCCCCGGCGGTCCCGGCCGAGATAGTTAAGCGTGCCGATGTCGGCGTTTTCTACGCGATCGAAATGGGGCAGGTCCAGCAGCTCTTCCAGCCGGGGAATCCGCGAACGGGGCAGCTTCCCGAGGTAGATGGAGGCAGCCGTTACCGAGGTGTGCGTTCCGCCAAAACATTGAAAGATGATGATCATTGTTCCCCGAGCAGCTCTGCCTGCAGCCTGGTCTGCTCCACCAGCGCCTCGATCTCCTTCCAGAAGGCGCTTGTTTCCCTGCAGGGGGCTTTCCACAGTCGGGCGGGTGCCGGGGGAAGCGGCCTTGCTGTCAGCAAAACAGGCTGTCCCGGGCCCTTCCCGAGCAGCCTGCTCAGACCGCCCAGAGTCCGCCTGAGCAGGGGGGGCGGCACGGCGCCTGTCGCCAGGCAGACGGTCTCTCCTCCGGGCGATACAGCGAAGGGGACGAGAAGGGCAGAAGGTTTCTTTCCAGCGAGCTCTCTCTGCAACCACCCCGCCGCCCTGAGGCGGAGCCGCTCCGGCGGCAGATCCGGATGGCAATGGCTGATCGCGGCCAGCAGGGCCGGAGCGATCATCTTCTCGCTGTAATAGAGCACGAAGATCAATGTTTTACCAGGATGTAGACACCGTTTTCCAGATCATGAGCCACCGCTCCGGTAATGCGGGCCAGGTAGGTGGCGATGCGATCCTGCTCCTCTTGATCCCTGGCGACAAAGATCGGCGCTCCGCCGCCGACCAGAGTTTCATTCAGGGTGACCACGGCAAGGATATATTTGCTGATGGCAGTTTTCATCACCGCTTAAACCACCCCTCCCCTCAGTCGGAGGCGCCGCGGCCCGCTCTTGACTTCAGCGGGCGGGTGGCGGAGCTTTCCAGCACCGGTACATTTTTCACCGCCTCAACGAGACATTCGCTATCCTTCTCCAGAGGCAGGATCAGCATGGCAATCCGCCCGGTATCGAGATCCCGCCTCAGCACCGGGGTAAATTCGGCCGTATCCACGTCGCGGTAGATCCCCAGCTGAATAGCGGCGTCGTGGGCGATGGCCATCCGCTGCCCGTTATTGGCCAGAATTTCGCGGGCATTGTCGTCAACAGGTTCGATGACCACCCCCAGACCGCGTTCCAGGACAGTGCGGCGGACCTCCTCGCGGGCCAGGTTCATGAAGTGAATATTTTCCACGAACAGGTTTGGCCCTTGAAAAGCGATCTCGGCGGGGCGAACCGTGCCGATATCTCCGACAACGGGGCCCCGCATCAGGTAAAGGGCCGCCAGAAGGGCGAAAGCTCCCAGAATAAAGCCGGCTTCAAAACCGGCGCCGTAGCTTACGCCGCTGACGAGGAGAGCGATGAGCATGACCAGATAATTTCTCGCTTCAAAGACCCGGGCGATCCCCTCGATATAGTCGGGGCCCCGGGCCACCAAATTAGAAAGGTCGAGCTTGCTCAGGGTTTCCCGCTCGATCTCCCGGATATCGCGAAACTGCGTCGCCGCCAGGGAGAGAAAGGTCACCGCGGTAAATTCTTTTTCCAGCAGCGCCGGGATCGCCAGAGCTCCCAGGAGCGCGGCGACCAGACCCAGGGAGAGGTGCGTGATATAGCCGTGAGGATAGGCGGGATACTGGCGGTAGTCGGAGCGCAGCATCAGGCAGCGCGCGGCAAAGCCGAAGCCGATTCCGGTAATGGTTGCCGCAAGG
>JAAZIG010000342.1 GCA_012510325.1 Bacillota bacterium | reverse complement strand
GGCGCACCTGCTTTTCCAGCAGCTCGCGGTTGCTTTTGGCGGTGAGGGCAACAACGCGGTAATCGCTCCCCAGGTTTTCGATAACCTCGAGGGTCTGCCTTCCGATGGAGCCTGTTGAGCCGAGCAGGGCCACTCTTTTCATGATCATTCTTCCCATCCGGACAGCCGCACTTTAAGGCTGTGCTAATAGCTGCACAAAGTAGTAGACTACGGGCGCGGCGAAGAGGATGCTGTCAAAGCGGTCGAGTACGCCGCCGTGTCCGGGGATCAATTTCCCCGCGTCCTTGATCTCAAATTTTCGTTTCATCGCCGATTCCACCAGATCCCCCAGCTGGCCGAAGACAGCGATAACCAGCCCCAGCAGGAGCCCCTCCCAGGGGGAGAGGCCGATGCGCTCGGCCAGAGTTGAAACCGCCAGGAAAATCAGGAGAACGGTACCGATGATTCCGGCGAGGGATCCCTCCAGCGATTTCCGCGGACTGATCGAGGGTGCCAGGCGCCGCCGGCCCCATTTGCTCCCGATAAAATAGGCCAGGGTGTCATTCAACCAGATTCCGGCAAAAAGGAGATAGGTGAAGATCATCCCCTCCGGCAGCCGGCGCAGCAGGATCAGACAGCCGCACAATCCGCCAAGATAGATTATGCCCCAGAAAATCAGTGCTGATTCTACGAAGTCTGTCTTTTCAAAAAAGATCAGAACCAGGAGTGAAAGGGCGATAATGACGGTGATGACCACCGGATAGATCGGCTCCTGCTGCACAAACGGCGCCCAACAGATCGCGGCGATAAACAGGCTCACTCCGGCGTAGCCGACAAAGTCAGGCAGATGGTAGCCCCTGCTTTTGAGCATGGCGGTATACTCATACATCCCCAGGTTGACCAGCAGGAGAACGAAGAAGGCGTAGTAAAAATCGCCCAGGTAGACCAACCCCAAAATCAGGGGAATACCGACGATGGCTGATAAAATCCGCAGATGAAGCACAAGCACTCACCTCATTTTGGGGAGATCCTGCCGTAACGGCGCTCCCGCTGCTGAAAATCGGCGATGGCCCGGAGCAGGTGTTGCCTGTTAAAATCGGGCCAGTAGACCGGGGTGAACCAGAGCTCGCTGTAGGCGACCTGCCAGAGGAGAAAATTGCTGATCCGATATTCGCCGCCGGTCCGGATGAGCAGGTCCGGATCGGGCAGACCCGCCGTATCAAGGTAGGAGTCAAATAGTTTTTCGTCAATGGGGAGTTCGATTTTCCCTCGCTGAAGATCCCCGGCGAGCGCCTGCACCGCCCGGATAATCTCCGCCCGGGCGCCGTAGTTTAGCGCAAAGTTAAGAGCCATGCCGCTGTTTTTTTTCGTTGCGGACAACCCTTCATCGATCGCTTTTTGAACCTGCGCCGGCAGCCTTTCGGGATCGCCGAGGAGATTTACCCGGACATTGTTTTTGACCAGCTCGGGCAGCTCTGTCTGCAGGTACTGCTCCGGCAAGCCCATCAGGAAGTCGATCTCAGCGGCGGGGCGGCTCCAGTTTTCCGTGGAGAAGGCAAACAGGGTGAGCGCCTTCAGTCCGAGGTAATCGCAGAAGCGCACGGTCTGGCGCACGGTCTCCACCCCCTGGCGGTGGCCGACGGAGCGGGGCAGCCCTCTTTCCCGGGCCCAGCGCCCGTTGCCGTCCATGATGATCGCCAGGTGCGCCGGAATGCGGCGGCGGTCGAGCTGCTGTAAAATTTCCTCTTCCTGCGGCTTTAACTGCATTGCTCTGGATTTCACCCTTTTCCGTAGTAACAGCGGCTCCCCGTAAAGGAAGAGCCGCTTCCTGGAATCCTCGCAAGACTTATACTTCTAAAATTTCTTTTTCTTTCGCCTCGAGAAGCCGATCGATCTCGGCTACTTTATCATCGGTCAGCTCCTGGACCTCATCCTGGGAGCGTCTC
>JAAZIG010000341.1 GCA_012510325.1 Bacillota bacterium | reverse complement strand
TCGATGGCCGCCGGGGCGTCCTGGGTGGCCCAGGTGTCGAGGGTGGTGATATCGTCGGAGTTGGTGCCCACGCTTCGCACCGCGCCGCGGCCGGTCCCCCGGTAGTTGACCAGCCAGGGATCGTATCCCTCCAGCCAGAGGAAGTGGGCCAGGCTGTAGTAGCGCATCTTGTCTTCTTCGATATAAGGTTCATATTTTCCATCTTTCTTTGCCCACTCCGGCGCGTCCTTAACGGCGGGGACATAGACGCCGCTGTAGGCCGCCTTCATCGCCGAAGGAGTGCAGGAAAGGTACTGGTTCATATTCATGGTGATACCGGTGAAGAGCACCACCGGGGTGCCAGTGGTATTGAATGCAGGCTTACCTTTTTCCACATACGGTGCATAGCGGTACAGCCCGATCTTGCTACCGTCAGCAGCTTCGGCGAAATGAATTCCGTCTTTATTTAAGGGTACACTGGAAGTGAGTGGGTTTAGTTTGATGTTGGGCTTGAAAATCCTTCCCAGCAGGCTCGCTTCGGCAGATTGATTCAGTGGTAGTAGAACAATAAGCAAGACAGTAATACAGAGGAACCACTTTCTAAACAAAATCAAAAACCTCCTTTAAAGAGACAGGTATTTTCACAATAGTATCAATATTCATTACAAAAGTCAACGCATTTTTATGCAAGATGAGCTGTCCCGGCGGGCTGTTGCGCTGTTTTCGAGGCGGCTGGGGTGAACTGGCAGCCTTTTGGAAGGAGTCAGATCGGCAATCAAGAAATATATAGGGTAAAGGGGTGGCCTGAGGAGGCGGCATTGCGGGCCGTTTCTCTGAAAAACAAGATTGAATATCACAAGGGGAGGTTGTTGCTCATGGAAGGCGCAATTATACCCGGGGCGGAGCCTTTTGTGTTTCCCGGAGGCGATGTTGGCTGTTTGCTGGTGCACGGTTTTACGGGAAACCCTTCGAGCATGCGGCCGATGGGTGAGTATCTGGCTGAGCAGGGCTTTACTGTTGTCGGACCGCGGCTCAAGGGGCACGGAACCAGGGTGGAGGATATGTTCGATAACACCTACGAGGAATGGATCGCTTCGGCGGAAGCGGGTCTGGAGCAGATCAGGGAAAAGAGCCGTACGGTTTTTGTGGCCGGCCTGTCCATGGGGGCGACGCTGGCGCTGCATCTGGCCTGCAGTCATCCCGAGGCCGTAGCAGGGGTGGTCCCCATATGCGGCCCCGTCTTCATGAAAGACTTCCGGCTAGTTTTTCTGCCCCTGATCCGCAATTTTATTAAGACTGTTCCCGGTGTCGGCGGTGATATCAAGGATCCTGCGGTTACGGAGTCCTCTTATGACCAGGTGCCCCTTCCGGCGCTGGAGGAGATGCTCAAGCTGTGTCGTTTGGTCAAGGAGGAGCTGCCCCGGATCAAACAGCCGGCGCTCATCTTTGCGGCAAGGGACGACCATGTAGTCCATCCTTCCAATGCAACTTATATTCTAGAGCGGATCGGTTCTCTGGAGAAGGAGCTGATCTGGCTGGAGAACTCTTATCATGTGGCCACCCTTGATTTCGACAAGGAGATAATCTTCGAGAGAACAGCGCAGTTTATGCAGCAGCATGCTTAGGATATAAGGAGGCGGTGATGATGACAGCACGGATACTTTCCCTGGACCAGGGTACCACCGGCACAACGGCGATCCTCTGGGACGAGCGGGGCCTTCCTTTGGGACGGGCAGCCCGGGAGCACCGCCAGTATTATCCCCGGCCGGGGTGGGTGGAGCACGATCCGGAAGAGATCTGGAGAGCCACTCTGGCGGTGGCGGAGGAAGCTTTGCGGGAAGGGGAAACAAAGCCTGCAAGGATCACCGCTATCGGGATCACCAATCAGCGGGAGACCGTTGTTTTCTGGGATCGCTCCACGGGGAGGCCGCTGACCAATGCCATTGTCTGGCAGTGCCGCCGGACGGCGCCTCTTTGCCGGGAGCTGAAGAAGGCCGGTAGGGAGGAGCTCTTCCGGGAGAAGACCGGGCTGGTTCTGGATCCCTACTTTTCCGGGACGAAGATTCGCTGGGCGCTCGAGGAGATCCCGGCGGTACAGGAGGCGGCCCGGAGGGGCCGGCTGGCCTGCGGAACCATCGACAGCTACCTGCTTTACCGCCTCACCGGGGGCCGGGTTCACGCCACCGACTATTCCAACGCCTCGCGCACCCTGCTGTTCAATATCAAGACGCTGGAGTGGGACGGGGAGTTGTTGGATATTCTGGGGGTTCCGGAAAACATTCTTCCCGCAGTGATGCCGAGCAGCGTCATTTACGGCGAGACCGATCCCGATGCTTTTTTGGGGGTGCGGGTGCCGGTGAGCGGGATCGCCGGCGATCAGCAGGCCGCTCTTTTCGGGCAGGCTTGTTTTGAGCCGGGCATGGTGAAGAACACCTACGGCACCGGTTCTTTTTTATTGATGAATACCGGGAGCCGGGCGATCCGCTCGGAGGCGGGGCTGCTGACGACCATCGCCTGGGGCATTGACGGGGCTGTCGAATATGCGCTGGAGGGAAGCATCTTTATCACCGGTGCGGCGATCCAGTGGCTTCGCGACGGGCTGCAGATCATCGGGCACGCTTCGGAGACCGGTCCGCTGGCGGCGCAGGTTGAAGACAGCGGCGGCGTCTATCTGGTGCCGGCGTTTGTGGGGCTGGGCGCTCCGTACTGGGATCCCTATGCCCGCGGATTGCTCATCGGGATTACCCGGGGGACCAGCCGGGCTCATCTGGCTCGCGCTGTCGTTGAGGCGATGGCCTACCAGACCTGCGATGTTCTTGAGATCATGCGCCGCGAGGCGGGGATCCCCCCGGGGGAGCTGCGGATAGACGGCGGCGCCGGGGTGATGGACCTGCTGCTGCAATTTCAGGCCGATCTGGCGGGCCTGGTGGTGCGCCGCCCGGCCACCCTTGAGACTACCGCTTTGGGGGCGGCTTTTCTGGCCGGTCTGGCGGTGGGGGTGTGGCCCGACCGGGCTGTGCTGGCAGAAAGATGGCGCGAGGACGCCGCTTTCCGGCCGCAGATGGATGAAGCGGAGCGCGGGGCTCTTTACCGCAACTGGCTCCGCGCAGTGGAGAGGTCGCGCGGCTGGATCGAGGAGGGCTGAGCTGGAAGGCGGTGATCAGTCAACTGCTTAGAACGATCATCCGGTTCTCCGGCAAAAGGCGCTTCTATTTCCCCCTGCAGATCTTTCCAGCTCCGTTAAATCAGGCCCCTCCTCTGGGGGAACATATCCGGATCTTGAGCAGGTGCAGGGGTGCCGTTCTGCTTCAGCGGCACTTCCAGCCCTGTTTTGACTGTCGCCACCAGAGCCGGATTAGCACCTCGATGAAAGCGGCTGTGCGGACAGCCGCACCATCTCAATGAGTTGTTTGGCTTAGATTGCCCGGGAAATAGATGATCCTGCTGTTCTCGGTAGGAGATCAGGTGACAGCGGTGCTCTCGCAGGAAGGTCTCTTTCGCAAGGATCCCGCCGGCGATCCCGAGGGCTACTGCATCCGCTGGTGTTGCCGCTGCGGTACTCTTTTCTGAAGGGGTCAAGCGTATAAATCTGTTAGGGCCTCCGGTTCCACGGGATCACCAGAAATAACGGGGGGAGAGTCCCCCGGCAGGGCCTCATTTATTTTTTTACCCGGCAGGTAATCCCGTTCAGGCAGAGAATATTTCTCTCTACCTGGGCAAATCTCTCAAAGGAGGTTATGTGCGCCAATTCAGGTTCTGCCTGGTTGGAAGAGCCGTTTTAAACATCAGGATTGGAGGGGTTATCAATGGCAAGGCACAAGCAGGCCGGTGTTTTTGTAGCGGCAGTCTTTTTGCTGCTGCTGCTATTTCCGGTCGCGCAGGTTGCGGCGGCCGGTGAGTTCGCCAATATTACCAAGGGAGTTTCCTATGACAGCATCCAGGAGGCCATTGCGGCGGCGGACAGCGGGGATATTATCGAGGTGGCTGCAGGCACCTATCTGCAAACAGACGTCATCGTCATCGATAAAGCTCTGACCCTGCGCAGCGCTCCCGGGGCGGCGGCGGTGATCGAGGGGGAGCCATCTTTAGAGAAGCTCTTTGCTGTTGAAGCCCCCGGGGTGATCCTGGAGGGTTTGACCATCACCGGGGCCGACGATGGCAGTATCGCCGTTTATTTTGATGCGCCCGCCTTTTTGGCGGAGACATCGACCCGCAGCTTTACTCTTCGCGGATGCACCCTGGAAGGCGGCGACAGCACGTACTCGGCTGTTATTTTGTACGGGACCGCTGAAAATGCCGAGATCATTATCAGCGGTAACACCATCCGCAATTACACGGGTTATGGTTTACAATCAGACACTGCAGATGAATTGATCAACTCTACAGTTAAAGTGCTGAACAACAGCTTTACCGATGCCGGTAATTACGGCATCGATCTCGATATCCCGGCTGCGGGTACAGAGATCTGCGTCACCGGGAATACCGTAAGCGCGAAAGAGGATGCGATCTATGTAGATGATCTCCTTGAGGACAGCAGCCTCACGATCAAGGATAATACCCTTTCCAGTCTGTGCGAGGGCATCTATTTCAGCGATGACATTATTGACAGCACGGTGCTCATCGAGGGGAACAGTATCACTTCGGAAGAAGAGGGAATCTATTTTTCCGATGTTATTGTCGAGAGCATGATCACGATCAAGGGAAACAGCATTAGCTTCAAGGATGGGAAGGGGATCTACTTTTACGATAATCTTGAAAGCAGCGGGATCATCATCAGCGAAAATACGATGGTGAGTGATGAAGAGAGTGCGATCCATTTTAATGACGATCTGCTTGGCTGCAACGTTACCGCTGTCGATAACGTGATCACGGCAAGGGATGGGGTAAACTTTAATGAATCACTCGAAGACAGCACCCTGATCCTGGAGGGCAATGTGATTACAGCTGTCTACAACGGTCTCTATATTTACATTAACGTTGATTCCACAGTTATTCTGCAAAAAAATACGTTCACGATCAAGCCTGCGGATTACGACGGCTATGCTGTCTGTATCGATTACCAGGGGGACAGCCTCTTCCAGTTCCGCGGCAATATCGTTACCGGCGCTCTGACCGCTGTTGAGATTTACGACGAGGGGACTGCCTCGGAGATCACTATCGCCGGCAACCTCTTTAAAAAGAACGGGACCGGAATCAGCCTTTCCTGGGAGGAGCAGATTGCTCTCGCCATCGCGTTTAACGCTTTTATCGAAAATGACGATGAGATCCTTTTTGAGGGCCCGGCAGCTCCCGCCGCCCTGCTCAACTGGTGGGGTGCGGCGGCGGGTCCCACGGGTCTGGATAAGGAGATCGCTTTCGATCCCTGGCTGGCTGCGCTCGTCCTTTCTCCGGACAAAGCGGTGCGCACAGAGGGTGACAGCTGCACCATTACTGCCAGGCTGCTGGATAGCGACGGCACCCTTGCCGGTACCGATCTGTTGGCGGTCCGCTTCACTGTAACGGGGGCGCACAGCTTGACCCGGATCGTGCCCATGGTCAACGGGGAGGCGGTGCTGCAATATGTGGGCAATCCGGCGGGAGCGGATGCGATCACCGCGGAAGTGCTCTTTGGCGGTGAAGCCGCCGGCCTCAGCGGGAAAACAGAGGTAACCTGGGAAGCCAAGCCGGAGGCAGAGTCCGATAAGGAGCTGCCGGCCACCTCGGGTTCGCCTGTTGATCTGACCCGAATTGGTTTCATGATGATCTTTGCCGCGGCCGCGGTTTATTTTTACCGCCGCCATGCCGCTATCAGCAGGTAAACAGCGCGGGGTTGTCACCTAGTATTGGTGGAGTAAACAGGCCGGTGCAGGCAGCAGTTCACGCGAAATGCTGAATGCACCGGCCTATGTTATGCTGCCGATTGTGTTTTTTACCCTAAAACCCTGCTGCAGAGAGGGGTGTCCCGCTGCAGCAGAACCTATGGACTGAGTGCCCCTTCGAGAGCGATAAAGAGGCTGAATTCCAGATAGTCGATATGCACTTCAGCCGTTGCTTTTTCCTCCCAGCCACCGATTGTTCTGAAGATATAGAGCAGCTCTAGAGGGCCGCTCTGTCTGACGAAGGTCATCTCCTCTTTCGAAAGCAGATCCTTCCCGCTTTCGCCGGCATCCTCGTGCAGCCTGGCAGCGATAGCGCCCACATTTTCGTTGTAGAGCGGTTGTCCCTGCAAGGCTATGGCGAGCTCATCTTTCCCCGGATCATAGCTTATCTCCAGAGCGCCGTGCTGGAAGCGGCTCTCTGTGGAAGAGAACTGCAGGAAATAATCATAACCGGAGATATCCCAGCAGCAGGCTTCCTCTGCGGTGAGGAAATGATGGAAATAGAGGTCTTCCCTGCCGGGGTAGGTGTATTCGTAAAGGGGAAATCCAAACAGCGGCTCCATCCCCTCGATAGTAAATCCCTCCGGCAGTGCGTGTAGCTGTTCGAGCTTGTGGTAGCGGTCAAAGTAGGTGATGATGGAGCTGATCTCTTCTCTGACTGTTTCCGGCAAGGGGGCGGCGGGTTTGACGATTTCCCCATCCTCGATCAGCTTGTACTCCGCTGCAATTGTTTCAAAATGGCGGTTCTGGCTGCGGATGGAGACGGCATAGGCGCTCCAGGGGCCGCTCACGGATAAAAGCGCCACCAGAGCCAGGGAAGCGGGGAGATAGATATGGCGGGGTTTCCGGGAGGCGGTCAGATAGATCATCGAGCCGGTGACCCACAGCCCCGCGGCGAGCACGAAATACCGGTTTTCCGTGATGCCGTAGTGGTTGATCCGAATACCCATGGCCACAAACATCAACCCCAGCAGCGGCAAGATTACTTTTGGGTAGAAGGAAAGAAATCCTTTGGTCCACCGGTTTGATTGCCGCAGGGGGTAGACACAGAAGAGCACCAGCGTGCTGACGAGGGCATACCAGAGGACCAGATGGGAGACCATCAACTCGGGCCACTGCTGCAGGACCACTATGCGGATGAAGTAGAGATAAAGGATGGCGCAGTAGATCAGGAGCAGGGGTATGACGATGTAGCTCAGCAGAATGTTGATCAACCTGGGGTAGCTCTCCGGCTCCAGCTCTGTGCCGCTTGCGGGGATCTCAGCCAGGAAGAAGGCCGGCGCGAAAATACCCCCGACAATGAACCAGATGTCGCTGTAGATATCAACGGGGATATTGGCTGAAAAAAGGTAATTGATCGTCCCCAGGATGGCGGCAAGACCGCCGTAGAGGACGCCGGCGAAGAGGTAGGTGATCGCCAGACTGATGAAGAGCCCGATCATGTAAAGCTCGTAGTTCTCTTTGCGGTAGAAATAGGGGATGAAGGTAAAGGCCAGATAAAGAGCAAGGCTCACTGCCGTATAGCGCGACAGGGAGATCATCTCAAAATCTTTTAACAGGAAGAAGTGGTAGAGTACCAGCCCGCCTGCGGCGGCCGCATAGAGCAGCACGATGAGCGGTGCCTTAAGGGGAGTTCTTTCACGGAACACCCTGAGGCAGAGGGTCAGGGGGATGCCCAGGGCCAGCACCAGGGCCAGACGAATCAGGAATTCGCCGGGCTCTCCGGCGGCGTCGGCATATCTGTGATTTAGCATAATGAGCACTATTGCGGTGGCGCAGCAGAAAAGCAGCGTTTCCGGGAAACGTTGCAAGCTGGAAACAAGCTTCGTCAGAAGGGTCTTGCAGAACAGAATAAAACGCGCGCGCCTGGTGGACATGGCAGCACACCTCCGTGCTTTAAGTTGGATCCGGCTCTACTATATCACTTGAAGGAAAACCTGTAAGCAAAACCTTTTCAACCTGCCCTGTACGGCCTGCGAATAAAGTAACCGTTTCGCTAAACCGCTCCCAAGATGAGGTTTAAAAGAGGGCGCCAAGGGGAGCAGGATCGGGGAAGAACAGATTCCCGGGGTGCACACAGCCCCGGTCCCGGGTGGTCTCCAGCCCCGGTGCTGCCGACCAAGTTTAACCGGAAAGTTTCTTTTCCAGACCAGGTCAGGAGTACTGCAAAAGGTCATCGAAAAATGCTTGTTTTACGACTTGGCTTGTAGTAGAATTCTAAATGTAGGGGCCATTAGCTCAGCTGGTAGAGCACCTGACTCTTAATCAGGGTGTCGCAGGTTCGAGCCCTGCATGGCCTACCAGGCAAAAAGGCGTAAGCGGCGCGGGTTTTTGAACCCCCGCCGTTTTGCCAAATAACCCCCAAAATGCGAAAGTTCTCTCCGAGTTCCCCCGAGATAATATATTCCATGGGGTTTTACCCTATTCCGCAGGAATAAGGCTGTTCCGCAAGCTTATCGAGCCAACCAATCTGCTGCGGGTCTTCTGCAGTTATCCCTCAATTTTATATTCCACCTGGTTTTATCTCCCCCAAAACATGAACAGGGAGGTTTGACCCTGCATCCTTCCGTGGGCAGCCGGGATTTTCGGCCGGTGGAGCAACACGGTTTTCCGGACGGGGAACAGGCCCGGGGGCGGGTTTTGAGTTTTGTTTTTGCTTTGCCTGTTCGGATTAGCGGTGCTCCAGTTTGTACCGGTTAAATTGTTTCAGAACGGCGGGATTGGCCTTGAGGAATTTGTAAAGCAGGGTGATCTGGCGAAAAGCGCTTGCACTGAGGTGGTGCTCGATCATCTCGGTATCCCGCAGGGCGGATTGCTCCTGCACTCCGATGAGCTTGAGAAAGTTTTCGATGAGGATATGCCGTTTGAGCAGGAAGCTGCCCAGCCTTTTCCCTTTGTCAGTCAGCCTGATCAGCCCGTATTTTTCATAATTCAGCAGACCCAGTTTGGTCAGCTTCTGCACTGTTTTGGTAACAGAAGAAGCCTGCACATTTAAGCGGGCGGCCAGCCGGGTGGTCCGGGCGGGTCCCTCCTGAAGGTGGATCCGGTAGATCATCTCCAGATAGTCCTCCATGCTTGGAGTCATCTGCTGCCGGTCGGGCATCATCAGGTAGCCGCGGAAGGTGTAAAAATTACGCTCGCCGGTCATTCTTCGTTTGCTCCTTTTTAGAAACGCTGTCAGCTGTGTTTCGGTTTTGCCCTGTGAAAGCGGCTCTCCCTGGATCCGGTTCGGTAAAAGTTGGTTCGCAAATACTTGCGGAAGATCCGCAGCCGGGGTTGACGGGCCTTCCGGTTCCAGGATCGCTGCACCCGGAGTTAAGCCCCCGGTGGCATCGCTGCTGGAAGAGCATATATTAGCCTAAGGAAAAACATTTTCCCGAGGCTAGCTTATGTTACGGCCGGCCTTTGTAGACCTTTTAAGGGGGAGTGGGCTCATGGGAGGGGAATTGATTCCGCTACACCGGCTTCTGCCGGGCTGCTGCGGCCGGGTTTCCCAAATCAACATTCACGGTATGGCCAGAAGAAGGATGCTCGATCTGGG
>JAAZIG010000053.1 GCA_012510325.1 Bacillota bacterium | reverse complement strand
TAGGCCCGCCCCTTGGCCACAACCTCTTCATCCCAGCGGGCACCGTAACGATCGGGGCGATCGATCATCCGGGCGTATTGATAACCGATTATTCGAATGATATCGATATTCTTGACGATATCGGCGAGCACACCGGCCACGGCATCATGCTCCTTCAACGGCCGGCCCCTGTAGTAGCGATTGTCGACAAACTCACGGAGGACCTCAAAAGTATTGATCATCGCTCCGCTGACAAAGGCGATGCTGCCCATGTTTCCGAAAGAGACAACCTCCCGGAAATATTTATTGTCATCGCCAGGCCCGCAGGCCCGGTAGTACTCCGGAACGCGGACGTTCTCAAACCAGATGTCGCTGTTTTTATCGGCAGCCATGCCCGCCTTCTGATAGGGACCGCCCTGGGTTACCCCCGGCCTATCTGCGGGGACGAAGATGAAAGCAAAATCGCGTGGATCGGTGGACCCTGGTTTGGTGGTGCAGACCACTCCAAAAAGCGCCGCCACCCCTCCGCTGTTGGTCGGCCAGAGCTTATGCCCGTTGATCACCCATTCATCACCGTCGAGAACCGCGGTGGTTTCGATGCACGGCAAAAGCATGAAGTTAATTTTAACCAGTAAAGGGAGAAAACTGTCTAGACAATTATAGCCATATCCTGTATTCTATGCTCAGAAATCTACCAGAGGGGGTAGGGAGTATGAGTGAGAAGAAGTATGGAGGCGATTTTTTCAATTATTTTATCACCATCTATGATTCCCGTCAGTATGAAAAGGTCAAACATAAGCTGATGGATATTATTTTTATTGTGGTCTGTGCGACCATATGCAATTGCAACGAATGGCAGGAGATGGAGATTTGGGCGAGAGCAAAAGAGGACTGGTTAAGCAAGTTTCTTGACTTGCCAAATGGCATCCCGAGTCAGTACACTTTAGCGCGGGTATTTGATGTAATAGACCCGAAACAATTTGCGAAATGTTTTACGGAATGGATGAAAGACGTAACTGAATTGAGTAAAGGGACGATAGTAGCGATAGATGGTAAAACGGCCAGGGGCACGGCATCCAAACACAAAAAAGCGATTCATATAGTTAACGCCTGGTGTAGTAGTAATAAGATGATTCTGGGTCAAGTTAAAACAGACGAGAAAAGCAATGAAATTACTGCTGTGCCGCAACTTTTGGATATGTTGTTCATTAAAGGTTGTATTGTGACGGTAGATGCGATCAACACCCAAAAGAAAACGGTAGAAAAAATCGTAAAAGATAAAAAGGCAGACTACGTTGTAGCCCTTAAACAAAATCATGAGACTCTACATAACGAAGTTGTGGATTATTTTATAGACGCTGAAAAAGACGGATTTAATGATGAGCAGATACAGTATTACCGGACACTGGAAAAAGGGCATGGACGGATTGAAGAGCGACGCTATTACTATTCGACAGGCATAAAGTGGATGGATGGCCGCAGACAGTGGGAAAAGATGACGGGCATAGGTATGGTGATCAGAAAGGTCCAGATAGGTGAGAAAGAAACGGTAGAGAGACAATATCATTTTGGCAGCGTGGAACGTGTTAAGGATTATGCGGATTCGGTGAGGATGCATTGGGGGGTGGAAAGTACCCACTGGAGTCTCGATGTAACCTTTAGGGAGGATGCCAATAGGACGAGGACAGGTAAAGCGCCTGAGAATTTAGCTTTGTTAAGGCGGCTTGCTCTCAATGTGGTCAAAAAAGACCAAGACAGGTACGCTAAAAGAAGTTTGAAAGCTAAAAGGTTTACCGCCTCGCTGGATACGGATTACTTAGATTATTTACTGAGCATTAACTTTTAAACTGCTTTTATTGGTTTCTCAGTTAAAAGGGATACTTGGGTTAGCTTTGCTTATTTGCTCTGGCCAGTACTGCTAGTATCAATTGAACACAGAGCATCTGACGATAATTTCTTTAGAGTTATGCTCATTTGAAATCAAAGCACAAAGCTTATGGGAGTTAATGGGTTCATGCTTTTGCCGTGGGTTTCGATGGTGCTGCCCTTGACTATATCCAGGTTTTCGATATCGGCGCCGCCCTGGGGTTCGGTCATGGCATTGGCCGCAAAAACAGCTTTTTCAGTATCGCAAAACATGGGGGCAAACTCCTCGCAGAGCCTGCGGTTGACATGGGGCTCGCTTGTGATCATCAGCAGAGGCCAGTAGACCACCCCCAAAGCCACGGCCATGGCCGAGTCGGCGCGGGCCACCTCCTCGAAGAGGCGGAAAGAAGCGGTGCCGGCATAATTGGAATGGCCCAGGCCCCATCCCCCCAGATCTTCGGGGAAAAGAACCCGTTGTATCCCGAGTTTACCCATTAATTTGTCGAAAGCCGGCTCAATGAGACGGTGCTCTTTCCAGTCCTCGTCGTACTGGCGGCGGTACGGGATCACATCTTCATCAGCCCATTTTCTGACGATCTTTCCCAGATACTCGTCAAGTGGGGATAAGTATTCTTTGGGCCTGGTGAAATCATCTATGGAATACATTGCTCAACATCCCTCCAATTTAAAGAATTTCGGATCCATAAAAGTACTGCGCCAGCTCCATCTTGTTGAGCTCCCAGTTGCCCAGATGAACCTGTATGGTTTTTACATCCCGCCAGTACCGCTCCAGGTTCCATTCCGTGGAGTAACCGGCGGAGGCCATCAACTCCATAATATTG
>JAAZIG010000340.1 GCA_012510325.1 Bacillota bacterium | reverse complement strand
GGCTCGCTCTAGATCTTTCGATTTTGTGGCGTGTTTAGCAGTTGCCAAGCGTAAAGACATCCAGCGCTAGCTATTTTCCTCCCGCAGTTTTGCCGGAGCGCTTCCGGGAAGCCTTCGGGTCACGGGAAAGTGGGACAAACAGGTACGTCCCCTTTGTCCCGTCCCCTTTGTCCCGGGTTGAGACTGATTAGTGCGATATAGTGCGGCTTAGTGCGGCTTAGTGCGGCGGCAGGTTGGAGCGCAGCGCCAGCTCTTCCGGGGAATAAACGGGCGGGCGGGTGTCATGATCGAGACGGCGCTCGCCTCTGGGTTTGAGCATCTCTTCGGCCAGCTTCTTTATCTCCGTTTGGAAGGCGCCCAGGGTCCACTGGCCGTAAACGGTGTGGCCGCCTTCATAGGCTTGTACACTGTATTCTTCAGGCGTGGTCACATATCCCATATAGTCATTGGCGTAGGAGTTAAAAATAACCCGCTCCACGCCGCGTTTTCTCAAAACCGGTTCAACGGTCTCCACCATCCTTTTCCCGGCGGTGCTGGTAAATTCCCCGGGACAGGCGAGCAAGGCGATGTTACCGAAGATGACAATTTGAACAGGCAAAACGTAGGGCACGAGGGCGTGCTCTTTGAGCGCCCCGACTTTGTACTGCCTTTTCAGCTCTTTGACCATGGGATCGGCAAAACCGGGGACGAGGAAATGACCCAGGGGCAGCCCCAGCACCGCCCGCTGTCTTGTGCCGCTCTCCAGGGCGATCTTTTTATTGCCCTGGGCTGCGTAAAGGCGCTTATAGTATTTTCTTTCCGGGTCTGAAAGGCCTGCCGACCGGCGCAGCCGCCTGCTCTTGATCGCGCCGGCCATGAGCGCGGCAAATTTCCCCAAAATTATGGGCATACCCGGGCCGTCCACCGGGGTTCCGGTAAGAAAACTGATCCCGTGACAGGGTTCGGCGGTCCGGGCAGCGGTCCGCCCGCCGACAAATTCGGGCGCTGCCTGCAGATCTGAAAAATCCAGATAGATCAGTTCGCTGTCAAAAGTTCCCTGCACTGCGATCTGTTGATCGCTTCGGGCGATCTTCAAAGCATGCTCGCTCTGATAACGTCCGTTCTGCCGCGCATATTCATACTCGGCTTCTCCTCTGATCTTCTTGCGGATTTTCGTCTGCCCGGGGCCGTGATAGTGCGGCGAAACGTCGCCGCAGGCGGCCTGGGCAAATATGGCCACTCCTTTTTCGGGAAGGGCCTCCTCGGTAAAGCGCGAAGCATACCCCTTGTTGTCGCCGTCTAAATTGGCAAGGCGGTTGCCCAGGCAGGTGGCGTGAACACCAAACCAGGTCATCATTGCGCTCAAGGAACCGTTACGCCTGACCGCAAGCGCCTGCATCTCGCGATTGACAGCGCGGTGGCGCTCCCCGTCGGAGTATCCGGTGACATCGGGATTGCGGTTGTACGAATCGAGGGAGCGGTTCCAGGCTACGGGGATCTCCGCGGGGATATCTCCGGCGGTGAAGGTCAGCCTGGCGGGAGCAGCCGTGGCAATCGCTTCATCGAGAGCCTCCATGGTCCGCCGGACAATATTTTCGACCAGGCGGGGGTGGAAGCCCGGGGTGACCAGATTGTACAGCGGTTCGTGGGCGCAGCCGCCGTAGCCCGAATGAGTGTGGGTGCAGGCGACGATCAGCCCCCGCGGATCGATCCGGGGATAGCGCCCGGTCAGCCCTTCTGCAATGCCCCGGCGCATCGCCTGGGTCACATAGCCCAGATCCAGGCAGACATATATTAGCTCTGTGCCGGCTTCATCTTCAAAATAGAAAACACGGCTGTACAGCCTGTTGCGGATACCCTTCTGGCGGTGAAACCACATCCCGTAGCCGTGCATGGCGTACCCTTCAGAAAGAACAGTGATGTCGCGTTTGGCGAATCCGATCTGATACATGCGGCCCCCTCCGGATTAAATATTGCAACAATTGCCGATCATAGCTCTATTCAAGCCGACGACATCGCTTTCCTGCAAGGGCGGCCATCTTTGCCGGAGCTGGAGGGGTAGAAAAGGCACCCGGTGTGGTTTTATTACTCATTATCTGGTAAGATTAAGTTGCTGAGCAGAGTTGCTCAAACAACGTCAGGAAAGGGGATAATTATGGGAAAGCTTAAAGGAACGAAGACTGAGAAAAACCTGAAAGAGGCTTTTGTCGGCGAATCGATGGCTCGCAATAACTACACCTACTATGCCAGCAAAGCTAAAAAAGAAGGTTACGAACAGATCTCCGCCATCTTTACTGAAACTGCGGACAATGAAAAAGAGCATGCCGAGATGATGGTCAAGTTTCTCGACGGCATCGGCACCACTGCCGAGAATCTTGCCGCCGCCGCCGACAGTGAAAACTACGAATGGACAGATATGTACAAGCGCTTCGCCGCCGATGCCCGCGAAGAGGGGTTTGACGATATCGCCGATATCTTTGAGCATATCGGCAAGGTCGAGGAGCAGCATGAGAAGCGCTTCCGGGCTTTGCTAAAAAACCTGGAAGAAGGGACAGTGTTCCAGAGGGATGAAGAGGTGGAGTGGAAATGCCGCAACTGCGGTTACATCCACACCGGGAAAACAGCGCCGGAGTTATGCCCGGCTTGCCTGCATGCCCAGTCTTACTATGAGCTGAGGTGTGAGAATTACTAGCCGAGGACGGCGGGGGCAACCCCGCCTTTTTTTTTGCTTTCTTCGTCAGGATAGCGCCGTCCGCAAATGGAGTTCCCCCGGCCTGACAGTGCTCCCTGCCCGATGAGCGGGAGCGCCGGGTAAAAGTGTTCTTCAACCTGCTTTCCCCTCAACCTGCCGCCTCCCTGTCGGGGCTGTCTGCGGCGGTCAGCATGACCGCAACGATGATCAGGAGGCAGCCGGCTGCCTGGGTCAGGCCGACGGGTTCCCGGAAAAACAGGGAGATAATAATTGTGGCTACGGGAATGAAATTGATAAAAATTGCGGCGTGTCCGGCGCCGAGTGTGGCCACCCCTTTGTTCCACCAGAAGTAAGCGAGGACCGAGCCGATGAGCGCCAGATAGAGG
>JAAZIG010000339.1 GCA_012510325.1 Bacillota bacterium | reverse complement strand
GCTGGGTTTCATTCTCGACGAGCGCCGCGGAGCGGCGATCGGACTTTGCGCCGGGCTGCTCCAGGATATCATCTTCAGCTCGGCTCTGGGTTTCTTCGCCCTCGCCAAGATGGTTCTCGGATACGGCGCCGGCCTGCTCGGACGGGAGCTCTACCGGGAACAGCTGCTGGCGCCGACGCTGCTGGTATTTGCGGCGACCCTTCTTCACGAGTTTCTTCTTTACTTCCTGGTGAGCCGGCTGATGAACTTTGGGGTTCCTGTTGAATGGAGCCTGAGCCGCCTGTTTATTCCGAAAGCATTCTACAATATGGCTTTGACCCTGTTGCTCTATCCGCTTTTCTTCCGGCTATACTACCGCCAGAGGTCACCCGACGGGGCTCTTCAGCGGCGGAGGGGGGCGCTGCGGTGAACAAAGTGGTGCTCCGGCGGGTGCGGGTGATCTTTGTCTTCGTCGTCGCCATCTTTATCCTCCTTTCCGGCAGGCTGGCCTACCTGCAGGTCTTGAAGCACGATTACTATCTGTACCGGGCTGAAAAAAATCGTTTCACCAAGATTACCCTTCCGGCGACGCGCGGTGAAATTTACGATGCCGGGGGCAGGCTTCTGGTTTCAAACCGGCCCGGCTTTGTCGTGTCGCTCATGGATATGGGGGAAGGATACGATGATGAAACGATCGATTATTTAAGCGAAGTGCTGCAGATCGATGCCGGGGAGATCCATGAAGCCATTGAGGGGCGGCGCTATATGCGCTATCTGCCGCTCAAACTGAAGAGCGATATCACCATGGAGACGATCTCCCGGCTGTCGGAGCATCGCTGGAAGTTAAAGGGGGTCAATATCGAGACCCGGCCGATCCGCGAATATAAATGTGGGGCCACGGCCGCCCATATCCTCGGTTTTCTCGGCCAGGCGCCGGTGGATGAAAAGACCCGGGAGCGCTGGTCCGAAGAAGGGTATCACTACGAAGAAGGGGAACTTGTCGGGCAAGAGGGGATCGAAAGGGCCTGGGAGCCGCTCCTGCGGGGGGTTGACGGAGAGCAGCGCATTGAGATCAATAATATGGGGCAGCCGATCAATTATTTTGAGCGCAGGGAACCGGAATCCGGCCACAGCATCTACCTGACTCTTGATCTGGGGTTGCAGCAGGCTGCCGAGGAAGCTCTCGCCAGGCAGGTGGAGAGCATCGTGAAAAAGGAGGGGGATAAATATGCCGGCCGCGCCTCCGCGGTGGTTCTTGACCCAAACAGCGGGGCTGTTCTGGCGATGGCCAACTATCCCTCGTACGATCTGAACAAGGTCGGCGAGCAGTATGCCCGGCTGCTTCAGGATCCCCAGCGTCCGCTGAGCAACAGCGCCATTCAGGGCTGCTACCCCATCGGTTCCACCTTCAAGATGGTTACCGGTACCGCCGCTCTGGAGGGCGGGGTGCTGAGCGATCGGGAAATCCTGACCTGTCGCGGAGTGCTCTCCCTGTACGGGGATACGAAGACCTGTTACCGCAGCACCGCGCACGGCTCGCTAAATTTTTACCGGGCCATGGCGGTCTCCTGCAATATCTTCTTCTACCAGGCCGGGCTGCGGGCGGGGATCGATCAGATTGCCCAATATGCCCGGGAATACGGCTTCGGCAGCCCCACCGGTCTGGAGGATCTTCTGGGCGAAGCGGAGGGGGTGGTGGCCAGCAGGGAATACAAGGCGGCGGTAACTGAAGGAGAGCCCTGGTACCCCGCGGAGACGATGAGCGCGGCCATCGGCCAGTCCTACAACAGCATGACCCCGCTTCAGGTGGCCAACTATGTGGCGATCATCGCCAACGGGGGGACCCACTATCGTCCCTATCTCGTCCAGAAGGTTGTCGACAGCGGGGGAGAGGTGATCCGGGAAACCAGCCCTGAGCCGCTGCGAAAGGTGCAGATCTCCGCAGCAACCCTCCGGAAAATTCGCGAAGCGATGCGCGGTGTGACCCGGCCGGGCGGGACCGGCTATTATCATTTCTCCAGGCTGGGGGTACCTTCGGCCGGGAAAACAGGGACGGCGGAGGTGGCCGGTCAGGGCCGGGGGATCCCCGCGCACGGTCTCTATGTGGGCTATGCGCCCTACGAAAATCCGGAGATTGTAGTCGCCGTTATTATTGAGCATAGCGGCAGCGGCGCCACCACCGCCGTTCCGGCGGCCGCCGAGATTATGGAGTACTACTTTACCGGGCAGATAGAAGGAGTCGGCGACAGTGAAACTGAAACTGAAACTGAAACTGAAACCGAAACTTGATCGCAGGCTGATCAGGAATTTTGATTACTTCCTTTTGCTGACGGTGCTCGCGCTCTGTGCCACGGGCACGCTGACTCTGTACAGCGCCACACACGGCCTCGAGGGCATCGCCGATCCCCTTCATTTTGTTAAACGGCAGCTGCTCTTCTGTGGAATCGGGCTTCTCCTGATGCTGCTAATTGCCTTTGTCGACTATATCAATTTCACCAACTGGGCGGTTTATCTCTATGGTTTCAATCTGCTCCTGCTCGGGTTGGTCCTCCTGTTTGGCGAGGTTGACAAGGGGGCGATGCGCCGGATCCCCATCGGTTTCTTTGATCTTCAGCCTTCCGAAATTGCCAAGATCGTGATCATTATCTCTCTGGCCAAGCTGCTTGCGGCGAAAGAGGGGCAGCTGTCATATTTCCGGGATCTGCTCCCGGCCCTGGCGGCGACAGCCCTGCCCATGGTCCTGATCTTTTTGCAGCCCGACCTGGGCACCTCCCTTATCTTTCTGGCCATTTTGATGGGGATGCTTTATGTTGCCGGAGCGCAGGGGCAGCACCTTGGTGCCCTTATCGGCGGCGGTCTGGCCGTAGCGCCGCTGTTCTGGTTTTATCTGCTGGAAGGCTATCAGAAAGACCGCCTCCTTGTTTTCATCAATCCGGAGATGGATCCCGTTGACAAGGGATTCCAGCTGCTCCAGTCGATGATCGGGATCGGCTCGGGGGGGCTTCTGGGCAAGGGGCCGATGAACAGCACCCAGGTCCGCCTCGGTTTTTTGCCGGATCATTACACCGATATGATCTTTTCCGTCTTCGGCGAGGAGATGGGCTATATCGGGGCGATGGCCCTGCTTCTGCTCTACTTTTTCCTGATCTACCGGATCCTCTGGATCAGCACTCAGGCCAAGGATCAGTTTGGCACCCTGCTCTGCTGCGGCATTGCGGTCATGTTTACTTTCCAGGTGCTGATCAATATCGGGATGACGATCAGTATCATGCCCGTAACGGGGATTCCCCTTCCGTTCATGAGCTATGGGAACAACGCTCTTCTGGTAAACCTCATCTCCATCGGTTTTGTCCTCAATGTGGCCATGCGCCGTCATAAGATTCAATTTTGACCTGCCCCTAAAATGATCATAATCCGCCGGCTGCCCTAATATAGATGAATGGGACCGGCTAGGCAATCGGAGAGCGGGGGACAGTGGCGGGCGGAAGCCGGCAATCCGGACCGCCTGATTGTTGCTGCTACCGTCTGCCGGGATCCGCTTGCCCATGGCCGGCGATTAACTCTGCTCAGGGGAGGGATAAGCGATGCGCTACCGGCGACGGCAGGCTCCGGTATCGACTTTGCGGGCAAAGCTGCAGCAGCGCCTGGAGGAAAGAGCGGACGACGGCGATGATCTGTTGGGTGATCAGTTTGCCCCCGCCGAACCCTCTTTTCCCGTCAGCGTTCTGCAGACGATGCACCGCTATTTTCTGCTCAAGCTTGCCGGCGCCGCGGTGCTGATCCTGCTGGCGGCGGTGCTGGTCAAGAGCGGTTACAGCGGAGGGGCGCCGCTGTTGCAGGCGCTCCGCTTTGTCGTTGAGTGGGACCTTGAGCCCGGTGCTTTGCCGGAGAAAGCGGTGCCGTCGTTTAAGCTTCTCCTGGAGCGTCTGGAGCTGCCGGCGCTCAAGCCGCAGGCGCTGCTGCCGGCCTGGCGGGAACCTTTGCCGCTGGCCGGAACACTGGTGAGCGGTTTCGGGCTCCGCACCGATGCCGCAAGCGGAAGGGAGACGATGCATTATGGAATTGATCTGGCCGCCCCGGGGGGGACTGCAGTGAGAGCTCTCCAGGGGGGCAGGGTGGAGCAGGTTGGCGCCGACCGGGAAGGCGGGGTTGTCATCGTCATCGCCACCGCACCGGGCTGGACCATGCTCTACCGAGGCCTGCAAACCTCCGCTGTCGAAGAGGGGGAAATCATCGAGGAAGGGGCCCGGCTGGGGGTGCTTGCCGGGGCTGACCGTTACGAGCAGCCCCATCTCCATTTTGAGCTCCGCTTTCAGGGGCGGCCGGTAGCCCCGCCTCCCTCCTGGACGGACTCTTTCCGCACCCCTGTGGAGCGCATCTGAATAGTGCGGGGGCAGCACCGATACACCGATTCCATTATTTGTCGGGGTGATCATCTTTGCCTTTAGGGTCAATCTTTGGCATCAGGATCCGGATTAATCCTCTTTTTTTTTGTGCCGCCATCTTCAGCTTTGCCCTCAGGGCGGGTGCGGAATTTTTCCTCGTCTGCCTCATCGTCCTGCTGCACGAGCTGGCTCATGGTTTGACCGGCCGGTTCCTCGGTCTTCGGATCAGTGAGATCGAGCTGTACCCTTTTGGCGGGGTTGCCCGCATCGAGGAGCAGCTCGAGTTGGAACCCTATATCGAAAAAAAGCTGGCCTGGGCCGGCCCCGCCGTGAACCTTGCTCTGGCGGGAGTGGGGATGATCGCTTCTGCCCGGACGGGGTCGGCGCAGGAGCTGCTGCTCTTTTTTATCCAGGCGAACCTGGTGCTCGCCATTTTCAATCTGCTGCCGGCGCTGCCCCTTGACGGGGGCCGGATCCTGCGGGCTTACCTGACACCGCAGCGCGGTTTCCGGGCGGCCACGGAGACGGCCGCTTTGCTGGGGCAGATTCTGGCCGGACTGCTTTTTGCCGCCGGACTGTTCGGCCTCTATCACCACTATTACAATCTTTCCTTTCTGCTAGTGTCCCTGTTTCTTTTTTTCGCCGCAACAAAAGAGAAACAGCAGGCGGTCTACACCTTTCTCCGCTCCCTGGGGGCGAAAGAGCACGAGCTGTTCAAGCGCGGCGCTCTCCGCGGAGCCCAGATCATCGTTCTTGAGGAGACCAGGCTGCTCGACATTTTTCGCCTTTTTTTGCCGCAGCGCTACCATTTCATCAGGGTGCTCGACGGCACCCAGCGATGTTCCGCCGAGCTCAGCGAGGCGTCGCTGATCCGGGCGGCGATGCAAAAGGGACTTGATATTCCCATCAAAAAAATATTATAATAGGTTAATGCGTCCATCTTTTGGTTCACGAGGTCTGATTGCAGCTACTTGGAGGCCTGCTAATTGCATTTAGAAAAACAGCTGGAAACACTTCTCCCTCAGGTCCAGAAACCGGCTCGCTACCTCGGCAATGAATGGAATGCGGTGAAGAAGGATCACCGCACCACGGCGGTGCGGATGGCCTTTGCTTTCCCGGATCTTTATGAAGTGGGCATGTCCAATCTGGGACTAAAAATAATTTACGAGATCGTCAACCGCCATCCGGAGATGCTTTTGGAAAGGGTGTTTGCCCCGGCTGCAGATATGGAGGCGCTGATGCGGCAGCAGCAGGTGCCCCTCTTTGCTCTGGAGAGCCGCCGCCCGCTGCGCGAATTTGACCTTGTCGGTTTCACCCTGCAATATGAACTCAGCTACAGCAATGTTTTGAACATGCTCGATCTGGCGGGGATACCTTTCCACAGCAGCGCACGCAGCGGCGGGGAGCCCCTGATCATCGGCGGCGGACCGTGTGCTTTTAACCCCGAACCGCTGGCACCATTTTTCGATCTGTTTCTGCTGGGGGATGGCGAAGAGGGCTTGCCGGAACTTCTGGAAAGG
The DNA here is from genome assembly GCA_012510325.1 of Bacillota bacterium. Taxonomy (GTDB): domain Bacteria; phylum Bacillota; class Dethiobacteria; order DTU022; family DTU022; genus JAAZPQ01. Next base: position 3,101 of record JAAZIG010000339.1, on the reverse strand, counting down.
TGGCTCGCCCTCAGGCAAAGCGGTGCGGGGAGGGATGAAATCCTGGCAGCCCTGGCGGCGGTGGAGGGCGTTTATATCCCCGGCTTTTACCGGCCCCGCTACAGCGGCGGTTCTTTCAGCGGGATGGAGCTGATCCATCCGGACGCCTCCCCGACTGTCCGGAAAAGGGTGCTGCGGGATCTGGACAGCTCCCGCTTTCCCCTGGCCCCGGTGGTCCCGTATATCGAGGCGGTCCACGACCGCGGCATTGTCGAGCTTTTCCGGGGGTGCGGCCGGGGGTGCCGCTTTTGCCAGGCCGGCATGATCTACCGGCCGGTACGGCGGCGGCGGCCGGAGACGCTGAAAAAAATTGCCCGGGAAATTTTGCGGAGTACCGGCTACGATGAGCTGTCCCTCTCTTCGCTGAGCAGCTGCGATTACCCGGGGATCGATGAGCTCATCGCCGAGCTCAACCGGGAACATGAGGCGGAAAAGGTGAGGTTCTCGCTGCCTTCACTGCGCCTGGACTCCTTTTCGGTGGCGTTGGCCGGGCAGTTTCGCCAGGGGCGGCGCGGCAGCCTGACCTTTGCTCCCGAGGCCGGCACCGAGCGGCTGCGGCGGGTCATCGGAAAGGATATCAGCAATGAGGATCTGTTCACGGCTATCGATGCCGCCGTTTCCGCCGGATGGAATCAGTTCAAGCTTTACTTCATGATCGGGCTGCCGGCGGAGGAGGATGAAGATGTGGCTGCCATCGCTACCCTCTGCGATGAGCTGCGGCGACGCATCAAGGACGAAAGGGACCGGTGGATCCGGCTGTCGGTGAGCGCGGCAATATTTGTGCCGAAAGCGCATACCCCCTTCCAGTGGGAGCCGCAGCTCTCCCGGAGCGAGGTCGGCCGCCGGCAGGCGCTGCTGCGGAGCTGCACCGGCGGACTGAAAGGGGTTAAGCTGAGCTGGCATGATCCCGGGAGCAGTTTTCTGGAGGCTGTGTTCGCCCGCGGCGATCGCCGCCTCGCTCCCCTCCTGGTGCGGGCCCGGGAGCGGGGTTGCCGCTTTGATGGATGGTCCGAACACTTTTCCCTGAAACGGTGGTTGGATCTGTTTGAAGAGATGGGCATAAATCCGGAGGAATACGCTTACCGGCGTTTTGGTGAAGAGGAGCCGCTGCCCTGGGATCACCTGGAGAGCGGAGCAAGCAAAAAACTTCTGATCAGGGAGTATCGCCGCGCCCGGCAGGACAACCCCTCTGTGGAGGTATCACGATGAATCGTATCTGTTTCCGCTATGCCTGTGGAAAAGAGCTGCGCTATCTTTCGCATCTCGATCTGCTGCGTCTTTTCCAACGGGCTCTGCGCCGCGCCGGGCTGCCGCTGGCCTACACTCTCGGCTTCAGTCCGCGGCTCAGGCTAAGCCTGGCCGCGCCGCTGCCGGTAGGGGTAACCGCCTCCAGGGAGTATGGCGAGATCGCTTTGGCGAAACCGGTGGCTCCCCGCATTTTTTGCCGGCGCCTGGAGAAGCAGCTGCCCAAAGGGCTTCTTCTGACCGGGGTGGCGCTTGTTCCGGAGGGCGCCCCGCCCCTGGCGGCGACGGTTAATGCCGCACTGTACCACGCCGCCTGGAACAGCAGCCGCCCGGCCCCGCCGGAGGCGCTGCTGCAGAGCTCTCTGGACAAGCTTTTTGCCAAGCCCGAGATCATGATCCGCCGCTTCGGTAAAAGGGGCAAAATAATCAGCAAAAATATCCGGCCCTATATCTTCTCCGCCGGGTTGCTGCCCGTTGAGCAGGGTCCGCAGCTGCGCCTGCTGCTGCAGGTGGGCAGCAAGGGGGGCGTCTCGCCGTTTCGCTTTCTTGAGCAGTTGGCGCTGGAAGATGAGTATACCGGAGGCGAACAGTGCTGGCGGATTCACCGCCAGGGTCTTTATATTTATCGCGATACGCTGATCGATCCTTTTCCGGAGGGAGGTGAAATTATCAGTGGACAAGAAAATTTTAGTAAACTGTGATAACCGGGCGACGCGGGTGGCCATCCTTGAAGCGGGCAAGCTGGTGGAGCTTTATATCGAAAGACCGCTGGAGCAACGTATCGTCGGCAACCTGTACAAGGGTATTGTGGCCAATGTTCTCCCGGGGATGCAGGCGGCCTTTGTCGATATCGGTCTGGAAAAGAATGCTTTTCTGTATGTGGATGACGTCTATACGGACAACGATGAAAAGCTGCCCCCCTCCCGTTCGGCTATCGACAAGCTGCTCAAGGTTGGGGAAGAGGTTGTCGTTCAGGTGATCAAAGAGCCTTCGGGGAGCAAGGGAGCCCGGATCACCGGGCAGATCACCCTTCCCGGGCGCTACCTGGTGCTCGTTCCCGGCGCCGATTATATCGGCGTCTCCAGACGGATCGAAAGCACGGTGGAAAAAGAGAGGCTGCGGCGCACTGCCAAAAAGATGTGTCCCCCGGAGATGGGGCTCATCGTGCGCACCGTCGCCGAGGGGGCGGATGAGGAGGCTCTGGTGCAGGATCTTCAGTTTTTAATGCAGCTGTGGCATCTGGTGCTGAACCGCTTTCAGCAGAAAAGTGCACCGGCGATTCTGTACCAGGATCTCGCCCTGACCTGCCGTATCGCCCGTGACCTCTTTGTGGAGGATTTCAACAGTTTTCTGATTGACAATGAGCCGGAATATGAGAAGGTGTGTGAAATACTCGACTGTTTTTCCCCGCAGTCCCAGCTCAAAAAGAAAGTTAGTTTTTACCGCGATGATGAACCCATTTTTGAACGGTACGGAGTGGAAAAAGAGCTGGAGAAAGCGCTGCAGGGGCAGGTCTGGTTAAAAAGCGGCGGCTACCTTGTTTTTGACGAAGCCGAGGCTTTGACCGTCGTCGATGTCAATACCGGGCGCTATATCGGCAGGCGCAATCTTGCCGAGACCATCCTCAAAACAAATTTGGAGGCGGCGGAGGAGATCGCCCGCCAGATTCGCCTGCGGGATATCGGAGGGATCATTATCATTGATTTCATCGATATGACCATTGAATCGCATCGCCAGAAGGTGTTGAGCAAACTCAATGAATCGATCAAACAGGATCGGACCAAAACTTATGTGCTGGGGCTGACCAGCCTCGGTCT
>JAAZIG010000338.1 GCA_012510325.1 Bacillota bacterium | reverse complement strand
GTCGCCGCCCGGGGGATGTCGGTTTACAGCAACCATGATTTGATGGAGTACGCCGTGCCCAGCTTCGGCCACGGCCTGGGGGTCTGCGCCCGGACCGAGCCAAACATCACTCCCGTTTCGCCGGGTACATTCGAGGAGGGGATGGTTATCGCCATGGGGGCGCACCTGTACCGGCCGGGAGTGGGCGGAATGATGCTGGAATATCCCGTGCTCATCGGGAAAAACGGTGCGGAGAAGCTCGGTGAACTGGAGCTGAAGGTTCACTTTACCGAAGGATAGCGCTTAAATGGCCGGCTGCTCGGATAGGCGGCCCCGGCCCGGCCTGAACATATTCTCCGGTAAAACAGACAATGCGTTCGGACAGCAACTGCCGAACGCATTGTCTTGGCCCCGGCCTCTCCCGGTTTTCTCTGCAGGTGAGGGCAGCTCTTCCCGAAGAAACAGCAGGAAGCCTGGCTAGTCGATAAATAGTGACAGGATACAACAAGATTATCTGGAAAGGGTGGAGAAAAATCATGAAGCAGTTTGATCGCCTTTACCGATGGGAAAACGAGCATTTGTCTCGGGGAATACGGGAGCGGGTTGTCAGATGAACCCGAATGATCCGAAAATCTCTTTGCCAGAACTGGTCTCGGCCTTATCGGATGCCGTTGATCTGATCTCTCCTACGCTAAACAGTCATCACAAACAGGTGACCTATATCTCCTATAAAATAGCGGAAGCGCTAAACTATTCTCACGAAAGGCTGACCGACCTCATCACTGCCGGCTTGCTCCATGATGTCGGCGCCCTCGATCTCAACAAGAGATTTGAGCTTCTGGATTTTGAAGAAGAAGAACCTTACCTTCATACCATCAGCGGTTATGTTCTCTTGAGGGATCTGAAGATTTTCGAAAAAGCCGGTGAGATCATCAAACATCACCACCGCTCCTGGGAAGATGGAGCAGGCCGGTTCTACCGGGGTGATTCGGTCCATCTGGAAAGCCATATTATTTACTTGGCAGACAGGGTTGCCGCCTCCACAGATCGGCGCGCCGAGGTTTTGAATCAGGTTGAAGACATCCGCAAAAAGATTAAAGCGCAGGCGGGCAGCAGATTTAACCCCCGCTTTGTGGAGGTTTTCGAGTCGGTCAGCAAAACAGAAGCTTTCTGGATGGATCTGGTCTCACCTGATCTGAACAGCAGGCTGAAAAGCATCTGGAAGCGCTTTGACAGACAGCTGAGCCTGGAAGAGCTGCTGGAGGTCACCAGAGTATTCGCCAAAGTGATCGACTTCCGAAGCAGATTCACCGCGGTGCACAGCAGCGGTGTGGGCGCTGTTGCCGAGACCATCGCCCGTAAAATGAACTGGCCGGAAAAAGGCTGCCTGAAAATAGCCATTGCCGGCAACCTGCACGATCTGGGGAAGCTGGCCATCTCGAGCCGTATTTTGGATAAACCGGGCCGGCTGACAAAGACAGAGTACAACGTCATGAAGACTCACGCCTATCACGGCTACTATCTCCTGGATAAAGTGGACGGTTTGGAAGAGATCAAGGAATACGGCTCCCTGCATCACGAACGGGTAGACGGCAGCGGCTATCCTTTTCAGCTCAAAGGGGCGGTCCTCAAAGAGGGCTCCAGAATTATGGCGATAGCGGATGTGCTCACAGCGATTACCGAAAACAGGCCGTATCGCCGGGGGATGGAAGACGAACAGGCCATGCGGGTTGTGGAAAAGATGGGCCTTAAGGCGAAACTTGACCCCGAAATTATCGCCCTGGTGAGAGAAAACTATGACGAGATCAACGCTGTCCGGAGAAAGGCCCAGCAGCAGGCTGCCGAGGAGTACAGAAAATTTGAGAAGGAGATCCATTTTACGAGGAATTACTACTGCTATTGAGGAGAGAATCCCGGGAAAATTGCTTAAATCATTCCTTAAAAGGAATATGCTATCTGTTGTCGAACTATTATCTGTTTAAAGATCGAAAATCCCGGATCTGCGCGCACAAGCTTTGGGGAAAGTGACTCTCCCGGAGCTTGACCGCTTCAATGCAGGGCTGGCACCCAAACAGCAGGGACAACCCAGAACCCGCCCCTTTATGGCGGGTTCTGTTTAACACTTCGAACAGGTGGACCGGGGAGCCTGCCCCGTCAGAAAAAGGAGGTTACAATGGCCCGTCTGAAAAAAGGATTGCTCATTGCCGGAATCATCGTGATTGCCCTTCTGGTGGCGGCCTCGGCTTATGGATACGGCGCTCTGCGTCAGGCTGTTCCGCAGCCCGCCGGTCTCTTTTGCCATGACCGGCTTCAGGAGAAGGTCACCGTCTACCAGGACAGCCGGGGGGTGCCCCACATCTACGCTGCGACCAGGGACGATCTGATGTTTGCCCAGGGCTTTGTCCAGGCCCGGGAAAGGCTCTGGCAGATGGAGACGCACCGGCGCTTTGTTCAGGGGCGCTTAAGCGAGCTCATCGGAAAATCGATGCTGGAGACCGATATCCTGCTGCGCACGATCGGGCTGAAACGCGTCACCGCCCTGGTTCTGGAGAAAACCTCCCCCGAAGGAAGACAGTGCCTCGAGGCCTTCGCCGACGGGGTCAATGCCTTCCTGCAAGAAGGCCCCCTGCCGCCGGAGATGCGCCTCCTGGGCATCTCCCCGGAGCCCTGGACGGCGGAGGACAGCGCCGGCATTGTCACCCTCCTCGCCTATAATTTAGGTGATAACTGGCAGATCGAGGCGATCCGCCTGGCGCTGCGGGAAGCG
>JAAZIG010000337.1 GCA_012510325.1 Bacillota bacterium | reverse complement strand
GGGCTGCAGCACTACCTCGACGAAAACAGGCTGGGCCATTACCGCGAACTCATCGGAGCGGCCCGAAGCCCCGGCCGGAGGTGAGCGCATGCGTTTAGGGGTTCACATGCCGCTCAAGGGAGGTTTTGCGGCCAACCTGAAACGGGTGAAAGAGAACGGAGGCGAGACCATCCAAATTTTTTCGGGCAACCCCACCGCCTGGAAGATGGCTCCGCCGAACCGGAAAGAGATCGGGAAAAGGATCGTCCTCGCCCGGGAGCAGTCGATCTTTCCTCTTGTTATACACAGCGCCTATCTGATCAACCTGGCCAGCAGCACGCCGGAATTCCTGGACAAATCGAGCTCGCTTCTCAACGAAACGATGGAGCGGGCCTCTCTCTACGAGGCGCCGTACGTGGTTCTGCACGTCGGAAATCACGGCGGGGCGGGGGTGGAGCGGGGGTTGGAGCAAGTTGTTGAAATAATCTCCCGTTCGCTGCCCCGTTGGCCTGGCGGGGTGAAACTGCTGCTGGAGAATACCGCCGGGGGCGGCACCGCTCTCGGTTCAACCTTTGAAGAGCTGGCCCGGGTTCTCCGAAATTTCACCCCCGACGATGTCGGGGTTTGTCTCGATACAGCCCACGGCTGGGCCGCGGGCTATGATTTTGGCAGTGCCGAAGGCGTTCAGGAGCTGCTGGAGCAATTTGAGGGGCTCATCGGCCTGGAGTATCTTTTTGCCCTTCATCTCAACGATGCGAAGGTGGCGCGCGGTTCCCGGGTGGATCGTCACGAGCATATTGGGCGGGGCCAGATCGGACTGGAAGGATTTCGGGAACTGCTGCGACAGCCGTGGCCTGCGGAGATGCCCGCCATCCTGGAGACACCGGAGATGGGCAGCGAGTGGGACCGAAAAAATCTGGATGCAATCCGCGCTTTGCTGCGGTAGGCTCTGGCGGGGATTGCGGTGGCCGCTTCACAATTACAGTAAGGCTTGATTTGGGCAGCCCTTACCTCTGCGGCAACCTGAAAAGGCCGGGGCAGGGTTGGTTAAGCGTTTACGCCCGGCTGAAAAGCTAAGGCGAAGCGAGGAGATCTGCACCGGCCGCAGGGAGACGGCCGCGGGAGATAAGCGTTTTTTAGGAGAGTAAAAAGTGACCCAGGGTGTTGATCCGTTCCTGCTCCAGATTGATGATATCTTCCAGTTTGTAATCCAGCAGGCTGCACAGGGCTGCAAGATAGAAAAAATGATTGCCAAATTCTTCGGCAATGACCTCCCGGCAGTGATCACAGAGTTCTCCCTTGATCTGCGAGTCCATGTATTTGCTGCAGTCTTTGAGGGAATCTTTCTCTGGAAATTGCTGTTTGATTGCGTTGATCGAGATGCACCCGCAATTAGTGACGGTCTTGATAATGGCCCGGTTGGCCCGTGAGGTCGATTCATGAAATTTGGAGAGGCAATCCAGGATGCTGCGATGGCGGATCAGGACTCCTTCCACCGCCTCTTGAAATTCACCAACAATTTCTCCATCCTTCATGCAACGGTCACCCTTTCATTTTTAACTTAAACGGGCTACGCCTTGATTATACTTTTTCTTATTTGACTCTGTCAACCAAAACTGCAAACGGATAAATGGCAGGGGGGCGCCGCAGCGCAGCTGCAAAGCGGTTCTACTGCCCCAAAGGAATAATCTACCAGCGGGACAAAAGGGACGTACCTTCTTGTCCCACAAGCCGCCTTTCCTGAGGCCTGGCCTTTGCTGCGTCCTGAGCGAAGCGAAGGATCTAAAATGTTATTGTTGCATCACGAGCACATTTTGCTTTGTCCTCCCCCGCTGGGCTGGGAAAAGCATAGAACAAGAAGAAGCGCATTGAGTCACCGGGGCGGTGACTTTGACTCACTCCGATGTCGGATTTTTTGGATTAACCGGTACCAGACCCAGAAGCGATTAAAGTGGGACAGGAAGGTACGTCCCCTTTGTCCCGCGAAGTGGCTTAGGTGGGACAGGAAGGTACGTC
>JAAZIG010000336.1 GCA_012510325.1 Bacillota bacterium | reverse complement strand
TTACCCCTGCGGCCTTGAAGGTTGTTTGGATGAGGTCACCGCGGCGGCGCTGGGCAGTTTTCAAGCCGCAGCGGGGCTGGAGCCCTCCGGCGAGTTTGACGATGTTACCTGGATCCAGCTCCGGGAGGCTTTCGAGGAGAGTGCCCGCCACCGCGATCCCCAGCTGCTCCGGGCCATTGAGCTGATCCGGGAACCGAAGAAACGAGCTCTTCTGGAGGGAACAGATAATTGAGCATGCTGCTCCTTGAACTGGCCAAAATATTGGTCAGCACCCTCATCCGCGTGCTGACGATCCCCATCTTCTGGCTGGTGGTTCTCCTGGTTTATCTGCAGTACCGCCGCGTTGCCGGGATGGAGAAAAAATTTTTTGGAAGGGCGCTCAATCCGGTGGGGCGGCAGGTAGCCGTCTCCACGGGGTGGGGTCTGCTGGCCGGTTTGCTGGCCAGCCTGTTCATGCTGCTTCTGGGCCTCTCCCTGTCGCAGATCGGGCTGCTCTATATCTGGCCCGTGGCGCTGCTTTTGCTGTTAATCCACCCCCGCTTTCTCTGCTTCTCCTACGCCGGGGGGATTGTCGCTTTTGTCACCCTGGCGCTGCGCCATCTGGTGCTGCCCTTCTTCCCGCTTCTCGGGGAGCACTCTCTCATCGCGCCGCTGCTGGAGATCCATATTCCCGCCCTGCTGGCGCTTGTCGGGGTGCTTCACCTCATCGAATCGCTGTTGATCTACCTGAGCGGCCACCGGGGAAGCACCCCGCTCTATTTCAAGCTGGCCGGCGGTGAGGTCGTCGGCGCTTTCAGCCTGCAAAAGTTTTGGCCCATCCCGCTGGTGGCGCTGCTGGCTACCGTGGTGCTCGAAGCAGAAGTGCAGGGGGTGACCATGCCGGACTGGTGGCCCCTGCTCAAGCCGACTCTGGAGCTGGGGCCGGGAGAGAGTCTGCAGTTTATGGCTCTGCCCGTTCTCGCCGCCCTGGGTTACTCCGATCTGGCCCTCTCCTCCAGCCCCCGGGAAAAGTCTATCGGCACGGCCGCTTATCTCAGCCTTTACAGCGTGGTGCTCATCGGGCTGGCTCTCGCGGCGGAGCTGTGGCCCTGGCTCACTCTGGCCGGGGTTCTCTTCGCCCCCCTCGGCCATGAGGCGGTGATTCACCTGGGCAACAGGCGCGAGCGCTCCCGGGAGCCGGTCTACCGCTCCGGCACGGGAGCGGTCCCTCTGATGATGGTCCTGCCGCGAAGTGCCGCTTCCTGGGCGGGACTTCGCTCCGGAGATCTGATCCATAGGGTTAACGATGCCCCGGTGCACAGCGATCTCGATCTGCTGTACTCCATCGAGCAGAGCTACTTTATGGTTCTGCTGGAAGGCTCCCGCGAGGGGAAAACGTTCTCCGTAATCTTAAACAAGCGGCATCGCACCGGAGAGGAGGCTGCTCCTTTCCCCCTGCCCTGGGCGCAGGCCCCGGCCGGCACCGCCGCCGCTCCCCTCTGGCACAAAGGAGCCGCCCTCGGGCTGATTCCCGCCCCTTCGCCGCACACTCCGCTCTATGCACAGGAGAAGGCCCCCGCCGGGTCCAGCCTGCTGCGCCGGTTGACGGGGCGCAAAAAAAGATGAGCGGTCTCTTGTCCAAAACAGGTAGGTGATCTATATTGTTCGCTGCGGCCGGCGCCGCCTTTGTCAGCATCTTTATTGCCGAATTCGGGGATAAAACCCAGCTGGTCTCCCTATCGCTGGCCGGGCGTTATCCGCCCCTGCAAGTCCTCGGAGGGGCGATGACCGGGCTGGCCCTGGTGATGGGTCTGGCCGTGGGGGCGGGCGGGCTGGTGGCCGCCTATATTCCCCCGGTTGTTGTAACCGCCGCTTCGGGCATCTTTTTTATCATCATGGGCCTTTTCACCCTGCTTCGCCGGGAGCCGGAAGAAGGGCCGACCAACGGAAAGGGCGGCTTTTACCAGACGGCGGCGCTCATTTTTCTGGCTGAGCTGGGCGATAAAACGCAGATGGCCGCGCTTCTCCTGAGCGCGCATTTTGCTCATCCCGTTGCCGTTTTCGCCGGCGCCATGGCGGCGATGTTTCTCAACCATGCTTTGGCCGTCTTTGTCGGGGGCCGCTACATGGCGAAACTCCCCCCCGCCCTCCTGAAAAAGATCACCGGCTACCTCTTCAGCGCCATCGGCCTGGCGATGCTGCTCTATCTGGCACTCGGGCGGGGCTAGCCGCAGCCGCCACTTCATCCTAAAAAATGGTGTCCCGCTGAAGGTGAAAAAGCGATTAAAGAGCGCTCCCGCTGTGCTATAATGGATCTTGCGATCAGAGCGGAGGCGAGACAAAAAGTGCTTTCCACAGCGAGATTCAAACTCGAAGCCGGTTTTGCCCCCTCCGGCGACCAGCCAGGGGCGATTGAGGCTCTCGTAAGGGGGCTGCACCGCGGTCTCCCCTATCAGACCCTCCTGGGAGTGACCGGTTCGGGGAAGACCTTCACCGTTGCCCGGGTCATCGAGGAGATCCAGCTGCCGACGCTGGTGATGGCGCCGAACAAAATTTTGGCGGCGCAGCTGTGCAGTGAATTTAAAGAATTTTTTCCGGGCAATGCCGTGGAGTACTTCATCAGCTACTATGATTACTACCAGCCCGAGGCGTACCTGCCGCAGGGCGATATCTATATCGAGAAGGATTCCTCGATCAACGATGAGATCGACAAACTGCGCCACTCGGCGACAAGCGCCCTGCTCGAGCGCAGCGACGTCATTATCGTCGCCAGCGTCTCCTGCATCTACGGCCTTGGGTCGCCGCAGGAATACGCCCGGCAGGTGCTCTCGCTGCGCCCGGGGATGCCCCTGGGCCGCGACGAGCTCATCGCCGCCCTGGTCGGAATTCACTATGAAAGAAACGAGGTCGATCTGCACCGCGGCACCTTTCGGGTCCGCGGCGATGTCATGGAGATCGTTCCGGCCTCTTTTGCCGAAGCGAGCCTGCGGGTGGAGTTTTTTGGCGATGAGATCGAGAGGCTTCGCGAGGTCGATCTCCTCACCGGGAGGGTTTACGGCGAGCGGAGCCATGCGGCGATCTTCCCGGCGACCCACTATGTCACCGCCCCGGAGCAGCTCAAGGTGGCGGCGGCTACTATTGAAGCCGAACTGGAGCAGCGCCTGGCGGAGCTCACTGCGGCGGGGAAGCTTTTGGAGGCGCAGCGGCTGGAGCAGCGGACCCGCTTTGATCTGGAGATGATCCACGAGATCGGTTTCTGCTCGGGGATCGAGAACTATTCGCGCCACCTTGACGGGCGCCCCCCGGGCAGCCGGCCCTGGACCCTTCTCGACTACTTTCCGGAGGACTTTTTGCTCGTTGTCGACGAATCGCATGTGACCATTCCCCAGATCAACGGGATGTACCGCGGCGATCTTGCGCGGAAGAGCACCCTCGTCGAGCACGGTTTTCGCCTGCCCTCGGCCCTGGACAACCGTCCCCTGCGCTTCAGCGAGTTCGAGAGCCTGCTCACCCGGGCGCTCTTTGTTTCAGCGACCCCGGGACCGTGGGAGCTGGAGCAGAGCAGCAGCGTTGTCGAGCAGATCATCCGCCCCACCGGTCTTCTCGATCCGCTGGTGGAGGTGCGGCGGGCCTCCGGTCAGGTGGACGATCTCTACGGGGAGATCCGGGCCCGCGCCGAAGCCGGGGAGAGGGTTTTGGTGACGACGATGACCAAGCGGATGGCCGAGGAGCTGACCGATTACTACCGCGAGATGGGGCTGCGGGTGCGCTATATGCACTCGGATATCGATGCCCTGGAGCGGATGGCGATCATCAGGGGGCTGCGCCTGGGTGAATTCGATGTCCTTATCGGGATCAACCTGCTGCGGGAGGGGCTCGACCTCCCCGAGGTCTCCCTCGTGGCGATATTCGATGCCGACAAGGAGGGATTCCTCCGCTCCGAGCGCTCCCTCATCCAGACGATGGGGCGGACCGCCCGGAACAGCGCCGGCCGGGTGATCATGTATGCCGATACGGTGACCCCGTCGATGCAGCGGGCCATGGAGGAGACGGCGCGGCGCCGCCGCAGGCAGCAGGCCTACAACCGCGAGCATGGGATCGTTCCGCGCACCATCGTCAAGCCGGTCCGCGGACTGATCGCCGCGACGGTGGCCGCCGAAGAGGAGGGCGTCTTCTCCGGGGAGCAGCTGCCGGACGATCCCCGGGAGCAGCAGAAGCTGATCCGGGAGCTGCGCAGAAAGATGAGAGAAGCTTCGCGGGAGCTGGCCTTTGAAGAGGCCGCCGAGCTGCGCGATCTTATTTTTGAGCTGGAACGAACGGCTGCACCGGGGTCAACGGGAACAGTCGGAGAGTAGAAAAGAGGTGGCGAATTGAGCGAGGGAGCAATTATCATCCGCGGTGCCCGGGAGCACAATTTAAAAAATATTGATCTGGTCTTGCCCCGCAACCGCTTTATCGTTTTTACCGGACTGAGCGGATCGGGCAAATCCTCACTGGCTTTTGATACCATCTATGCAGAGGGGCAGCGCCGCTACGTCGAGTCGCTTTCCGCCTATGCCCGCCAATTTTTGGGGCAGATGGAGAAGCCCGATCTCGATCAGATCAGCGGGCTTTCGCCGGCTATCTCCATCGACCAGAAAACCGCTTCGCGCAACCCCCGCTCCACCGTGGGGACAGTTACCGAGATCTACGACTATCTGCGGCTGCTCTTCGCCCGCATCGGCAAGCCGCACTGCCCCCGCTGCCGCCGCCCCATCGATCGGCAGACGGTGCAGCAGATCGTCGATCAGGTGCTCATGCTGCCCGGGGGAACGCGCCTGCAGGTGCTCGCCCCCCTGGTGCGGGGGCGCAAGGGTGAGTACACACGCCTCTTCGAGGAGATGCGCCGCCACGGCTATGTGCGCGTGCGCGTCGACGGAGAGGTGCGCGAGCTCGAGGAAGAGATTGTTCTGGACAAGCAGAAAAAACATACCATCGAGGTGGTCATCGATCGCCTTGTGGTGCGCGCAGGGCTCGAGAGCCGTCTGGCCGATTCCCTGGAGACGGCGCTCAAGCTCAGCGAAGGGCTGGTGCTGGTGCAGGAGGTTGACGGTGCGGAGCACCTCTTCAGCGAGCGCTTTGCCTGCCCCGAATGCGGTTTCAGTTTTGAGGAGATCACCCCCCGCGCCTTCTCCTTCAACAGCCCTTACGGTGCCTGCCCCGAATGCAGCGGCCTGGGCGTGAAAGCGGAGTTTTCCGCCGAGCTGATTATCTCCCAGCCGGAGCTTTCAATCAACGAAGGGGCAATTCACCCCTTCTCCGGGCACCGCGGCTACTACCGCCAGTTTATCGAGGCGGCGGCGGCACACCACGGGATCGACCTGGAGAAGCCCTTTGCCGGGCTGGCTCCGGAGGAGAAAGAGATTCTGCTGCACGGTTCAAAAGAGACTTTGCCATTTCGCTATGTGAACAGATTCGGGCGGGTGCGGAACTACAAGCGCCCCTTCCCCGGCGTCCTGAAGCTGCTGCAGCGGCGTTATGATTCCAGCGAATCGGAGGAAACGAAGCGGGATCTGGCCGACTACATGGAGA
>JAAZIG010000052.1 GCA_012510325.1 Bacillota bacterium | reverse complement strand
GTGGGGTCTGAAACTGAGTGCCGTAGGAACCAAACAGAAGGGCGGCAACGATATTTTCACTATCAAGAAGATACCGCTTCAGCTCTTCCATATACGGCTCAATATAGATTTTATCCTTGTTCCTGCTCAGTCTGACCATTCTGACCACTTCCCGACAGATGAACTTCTAACAAGGAAAAGGCAGGGCAGCATGCAGGGGTACCTTTATGTTACTGAGTGCGGATGATTTATACCTTACTGCCCCAGCAGTATAACACCATATGTAAAATTACACCAACTATTTGGGATAAACTGTGTCAAGAAGCTTTTCAACGAGAGGTCCACAGCCGGCGTAAAGTATCATGAAGTGGACAGTTACCAGAACCTGCTCGATATTATGGAGACGCTGTAAAATAGAAACAGAGTCACAGGTGAAACGACAAAACGGCGTTTGCAGCTGGCTGAGGGCATGAAAGTTTGCCACTGAAATTTTAATTGTAAGGTATACTTAGAGAGGAACAATTCAGTTTTCCAATGGAGGGGCGAAGAAGCAACTTGAAAAGGCAAAGGCTTTTGTTGGTTTGATAGAGAGCTGGGCCAAGAGCAATTATTTATAAATTATCTGGAAGGAGCGCGGATCTCTGGACGCGGGGGGGAGAAAGCAATATGAAAAAAGTGAAAATAACGGTGATGAAACAAACAGTCTATCAAGACTTGATCGCCAAATATGAAAACCCTATCCAGAATGCTTGCAGTATGAAGATGGGTCAGATATTTATTGCCAATGGTTGGGAAAAGCCTGAAGGAATGTGCGACAGCGCCTGGGAGAGTATGTCTGCCTTTGTCATGACTCTTGCCCATGGAGGCGAGGATATTTATAATGGCTGGATGAAAAACAAAAAGTCGGCAATGATTTCGTGTAATGACGGCTTTCGCCCGGTGAGCTTTTTGCTGGAAACACTGGCCGAGGATGCGGAGTAAAGATAAATAACAATTTAAAAAAATGACAGCGTACAGTTAAGAGCGATTGCCCCTGTTCAGGGGCGGTTCCTGTGTATCGCCGTTTAGAAGGGTATTTGTTAGTGACGCGTTAGTTACAACTATATCTTTTCGATCGCCTTGCGCAGCGCCTCAATCGCTGGGTGGGTGTACTCATTGGCCATAAACGCATAGGCGGTGTGCCGATTAGCTACTGAGTGTAAAGCGTTTCCACCCCGGCCTCGGCGGCCATGCTCCCAAAAGTGTACCGACAAGTTTGAGGGACCAGCCGACGAACGCCGGTGGCCTCCCTTGACCTGGAATTACATCCCCTCGGCTACATTTCAACACTACAGTATTTTCTAATTTATCCCCTTTGCCACGATTCCTTCCAGCTCACCCTTCGCCTCCATCAAGCTGTCTGCCCAGGCCACAAGTCTGTCTACCTGGCCGCTAACCTCCTCGATAGCGATCGCGAGCGTTTCCATCTGGGCCGCTATTATCTCCAGCAGCTCCCGGTCGGTCACTGGTTGTCATCCTTTCTTATATTTTTGCGATGTCTTTCCACTTAAGTCTCCGCTACTGGGATTTCTCCTCGCGGCGGATATAATCTTGAATCACCGTGGTCGTTTTCAATCCCGATGACGACATTCTTGGTGAAGCGGAGAGCAGCCTGAACCTTTGCCATCATCCGAGTGGTAAAACTTGAAACCTGGCTTGCGATTACCTCTATTGGATCACGATCGGTCAAGGTGGGTGTTTTCTTCGCTGCCTGTTATGTTCAACCTAATCGCAAATTCCAGTGCGCTTTGGCTTCTGGCTGGCGTTACCATACTGCCCGTAGCGATCCAGTTTTTATCCTCCTTGGGATTAATTATATCAGGGAGGTTTTTAAGAGATTCTATCACATTATCTATTGAAAAGGCTGGACATAAACGATAAGGCTCTGAATATTCAACTATCCGTTTCAACATGGCCTCCTTATCGACAAGCCAAATGCCCCTGCTGTCGAACCTACCGAATGTCCACCAGGGGTTGTTGTAAGCGCTGATTTGTATGCGATGGCACCCGAAAGGGTTTGCCGTCATATACGATGCTCCATAGCAAAACTCAGGGTTCCCAGATCGACACCTGTCGCCATAGCAGTAGTTTAAGCCCCCAACAATCTTCCGATCAACGACCTGGCCATTAATAACCACAAAACACGATTTCCAATTACTTACCAATTCGTAAAGCTTAACAAACGCCAAATACTCAGTGGGCTGGCTTGAATAAACTGCTTGATGGATCGCCTTCCCTTCAATAGTGTGCTCTAGATACTTTGGCGCCATCATGGCCAGACCGCGGGCCTGGGGGAAGTTCTCTGAACGTGAATTGCCGAACGAAATACTGATGTGCCAATCGGGGAAACCTACATCCTTAACCACATGTTGTTTTTCAATTAACGCCGTGGTCATGTGGGGCTCTATTTCAGCAAGAGACGATCTTTCTATAGATTGCGCCTTGGTAATTGTATGGGCTGGTTTTGTTTTAGGCGAGGTGAGCAACTGCGCACTCTTTTCGCGATTGACTTCCTCCGGCGACTCTAAGGGTTTACTAACATTCGCGGCATTTATGGTTTTATTTTTGCGTGCCCGATCCTGCCGCCGTGTAGTCGCCCTAAAAATTACATACGAAGGGAATGTAACGATGCCGAGAAAGCCTAAAAGCACATTTGATGTAGTGCTGTTTAAGAATCCGAAAACGAAAAATGATGATATCATCACCGCGAAGGAAATAAATGAATTATGCAACCCGTTTTGGCTAAATATGCGCCAGCTCTGTTTAATCCCCATAACTAGTGCGACAAAACTGGAGATGGACAATCCTAATATATAATCAGCCACGATCCGCTTCCTCCTGTCTCCGGCGGGTTGATTATTATTTCTCTTTCGCCCTCTCGTCTAGCGCCTTCTTTACAGCACGACTGCTGATCTTTCTCGGGATCGAGCGGGGCGAGGTTGTCGGAATCGAGGGCTGGTTGTCTGCTTCCAGATTCATATGCTGTATCTGCTAGCCTTGTGATTCCCAGGTATTTAGATATTTCATGCGGTTTTTTATCTATTATCTCTACGATCCTCTTTCAAGCGTTAGAGGCTATCAAGATATCACCTCATCAGTAACAATATTTTAACGTAACAAAGCGTTACCGTAAAGAGGGGTGTCGATATGCTAGCTTATGCTTGATATACGAAACTCAGAGATACCATAGTGAGCACAAAGTAACACACGACCCGGAGGAACGACCGGCCGAAGAACCGATTAGCTACCCACCGGTGCCAGTGGGGCGGAGAGATCGTGCCAACGATTCGAGGTGGAGTGAGCGCTCTGTTTGTTAGTTGCGCGTTAGTTACGCAGGGCTATTTTGACCCACCCGTACCAATTCTTCGAAAAATAAAAACCCCGGGAAGCCTTGTTACTACCGGCTTTCCGGGGTATTCCCTGGTCGGAGCGACAGGATTTGAACCTGCGACCTCTTGACCCCCAGCAACGTGGGGGATGTTCCCTGTGATGCCTTTGAATACCAAAAAGCCCCGCATATCAAGGCTTTCAGAGCTTGGCGGGGCTTTACTCGTTCCCTTTGGTGGCAATGCTTCCCCCTGTGTAGTGTGTCAAGTTGTGTGTCAAGAGCATATCGTTGTGGTTTTTTATTTTAAGTTATCCCTAAGATATAAAACCTGGGTTTATGATAACTATTAGAGAAGTATACCGAAGGGAGAGCGGAATGGCTAAAATATATGCGCCCAACGAGGCGCACAATGTCGAACATGGTGTCACCTTCATCAACGGGGTGGCGATGGTGCCGGATGCCAACACGGAGCTGATCGCCCGGTTTGAGGCAAGAGGGTATGCTGTGGTCCCCGGAGATGATGCCCTGCTGTTATGGGATCAGTGGCCGGTGGAGCTGTTACGGATGGTGGGGCCCCTCTGTGGGATCGACCCCGTGGGGATGGCGAAGCAAGAACTAGTGGTGGGCATTGAGACGGCGCTTACCGAATTAATGAAAATCACAATCGAAAAATTTGACGACATAAATACTGAAGAAATTGCTAATAACGAAATCGATGGCGGAGACAAAAACAACCCTACATACGATATCGCAAGTAAAGTGATCGATGTTCTGCCCCAGGTAATTACGGCAACCCTTGGAGAGGGGGTAAGGGCGGTTATCCCCGTTGAAGAATGGTTGGAGACCGACACCTACACACCTGGGG
>JAAZIG010000051.1 GCA_012510325.1 Bacillota bacterium | reverse complement strand
GGGTTCCACACTTTTCGAGAGCCTTCTCCCCGGCGAGCGCCTCTTCCCAGGCGATCCCGACCCCTGTTGCCTCCACCACCGCTACCGCGGCGGCGACAATCTCGGGGCCGATGCCGTCGCCCGGGATCAAAATAACTTTATACATTGGTTATCCTCCTGTGACAGTTCTATTGTTTATTCAGCGACATAGCGGCGCTAAAGGGCAGCAAAGCTGACCCGCACGGCGGCACTGCCGTTAAGAATAAATTGATCATCGGGGTACAGCTTCCGATAGGTCCGGTAATTTTTCAGGACCCGCTTCACAAAAGCGCGGGTCTCGTCGAAAGGAAGCCGCTCCAGATCGGCTTCGCTGCCGTTCCAGAGCTCCTCCTCAAGCCAGCGCTGAACCCGGCCCCGCCCCCCGTTGTAGGCGGCTAGCGCCGCCACCTCGTTGCCGCCAAACTGGCGCAGCAGTCCGGCCAGATAGCGGCTGCCGACGGCGATATTGTAGCCGGGTTCGAAAAGCTTGTCGGGATGAAAATCGCTCTCGCCGTTCTGCGAGGCGAGCCACTCCGCCGTGGAGGGGAGCAGCTGCATCAGGCCCCGGGCGCCCTCGGAGGAGACCGCTTCTTCCCGGAAGCTGCTCTCCGTCTGAATCACCGCCGCGACGAGAAAGGGATCGAGCCCCTGCTCCGCCGCAGCGGCGCCGATCTCAGCGCAGTAGCGCAGGGGATGGAACAACCGGGCCAGGCGGGGGCTGGTCAGAAGGTAGCAGGTCACCACTAAAATCACGATAAAGGCCAGCAGGTAATATATCCGGCGCAGCGTTTTCACCATCCAATCTTGGCTCTATTGCTTAGCTCCTGAAACTTGTTTGGAGCTCTTCCCAGAATTGATCAACCTGGCGCCTTGTCTCGCTCAGGCTGCCGCGGTTGTCGATAACAACATCGGCGCGGGCTCTCTTCTCTTCAAGGGGCATCTGGGAGCGCATTCTGGCGAGAGCGGCCTCCTTCGTAAGCCCGTCCCGGCTCTGCAGACGGGAAAGCTGAATCTCCTCGGGAAGATAGACCACCACCACCAGATCGACCAACCGATCCATCTGCGACTCGAGGAGAAGCGGCACATCGTAGAACAGCACCGCCGTATCACCGCGGCGCCGGAGCTCTTCGGTGCACCGGTGAAAAGTGGCAAAAACCCGCGGATGAACGATGGCGTTCAGGCGCTGCCTCACCCCGGGATCGCTGAAGACCAGCTCCCCCAGCCTCTGGCGGTCGATGGCACCGTCAGGGCCGGCGATGGCGGGCCCGAGCCACTCGACGATCTCCGACCAGGCCTCCGTCCCGGGCTCGACGACTTCCCTGGCGATGATATCGGCATCGAGCAAGACAGCACCTCTCTCCTGCAGCATCCGCGCAACGGTGCTCTTTCCCGAAGCTATCCCCCCGGTCAAGCCGACGATGAGCATCCTTCGGCTGCCCCCTTGTTCCCTCTTTAGATCTGGAACAGATTTATTATACCAATAATAATGAGAATTGCACCACCCCACAGAGGCGTATGGGGTAAATTCACCTCCCGAAGAGCAATCCGTCCGCAGGCGGCCCCCAGAGGAAGGAGCACAAATTTAGTCAGCCCCACGGTGAAAACTGTCGGCAAAAAAGGCATTCCGATGAGAGCTGCGCCGAAACCGGCAGCAAAAGCATCCGCGGCCAGGGCGGAGCCAAGGAGAAGAGCTTCTTTGACACTCAGCGTCCCGGAGCGGTCGAGATCGGCTTTTTCCGGCCGCTGCAGCAGAGAGGTGAGCGAAGGGGATCGTTTCTGTGCCGCCGCGGTGTCGGGAAATTCCTGTTCTCCCCTGGAACCGTGCTGCAGCCCCGCCAGGTGATGGCCGATGATATAGAGCCCCAGAATCACCAGAAGCACTCCGCCGAAAGCGGAGATGGAGGCGAGGGGAAGCAGCTGCGCCGCGCCGCTCCCGGCAATCATGGAGCAGGCCACCGCTGCCGCGGAGAGCAGGCTGATTGCCGCAAGGGAGGTGACAGGGATCACCAGCCGGCGCAGGCCGCAGGAGAAGCCCACCGTAAAACCGTCGATACTCACCGCCAGCGCCAGCAACACAGGAAGCGCCCAGGACACTTTTGCCTCACCCCCGACCATATCACCCTCCTATCATATGAAGCCCTCCCCCAAAAAGTGAAGACAACAATGAGCCACAGGGACGGATCTCCCGGCCCATTTTCGGAATCTACTCCCCGAAACCCAGGCATTTTTCGTCGTCCTGAGCGAAGCGAAGGATCTCCAAGAATCCTGCTGCACCATGAAAATACTCCGGGTTATGCCCTATTGGCTTCAGT
>JAAZIG010000335.1 GCA_012510325.1 Bacillota bacterium | reverse complement strand
GGTCATTCTGATCAGCCTGCCCATAATTCTCATCAGCAGCTGGCTGTTCTGCGACCGGATCACCCGCCCCATTATTGCCGGCAAGGAGATCTCCCAGAAAATATCCCGGGGGGATTTTTCAGCCGGCCATGACTATCCGGTGCCCTCAAATCCGCGCAGTGAACCCGAACACCTGATTGTGGCCATATATGAAATGGCCGACAAACTGCGTGAAAACAAGTCCCGGCTGGACGAATATGTCGATGAGCTGCGCAGTAAAACCGAGGAGGCGACGGTTCTGTCCGGCCAGCTGATGCAGCTCAACGAGCAGCTGGAGGCCAAGGTGGACGCCAGAACCCTGGAGCTGCGCCAGACCGTTACGGCTCTTAAAAAGTCGAATATAATCAAATCCAGATTTTTAGCGAATATGAGCCATGAACTGCGCACTCCGCTGACGAACAGCATTACCGCCTCTGAGCTGCTCTTGGACGAGCTCTTCGGGCCGTTGAATAAAAAACAGGCCAAATATATCAACAACATCCTGGTGAGCAGCAACAATTTGCTGCAGCTGATCAACGACATCCTCGACACCGCCAAAATCGAAGCGGGTAAAACCAATCTGGATCCGGGGGTTCACTCTGTCCGGGAAGTGCTGGATGAGGTTGTCACCATTGTGAAAAACATTGCCGACCAAAAAGAGAGCGACCTCCAAATTGAGATCAAACCGGAAGATCTTCGGGTGACCGCCGATAAGATGCTGCTGAAGCAGGTGCTCTACAACCTGCTCTCCAATGCGATCAAATTTTCCGATCCCCGGGGAAAGATCTGGATTGAGGTTGAGGAGAAACCGGTAAACGGCGGTTTTCCCGCAGTTTATTTCTCCGTGCGTGACGAAGGCATCGGGATCGATGAATGTGATCTGGAAAGGGTCTTTGTTGAGTTCGAACAGGTCGACAACTCCTATTCAAAAAAGTACGGGGGCACCGGATTGGGCCTGCCGCTGTCCCGAAAACAGGTGGAGCTGCACGGAGGCAAATTGAATATCTACAGCAAGCCCGGAAAAGGTACGGAAGCGGTATTTTATATACCGGGGACTGTCGGGCGCTAGAATTATTGGCCGAGGAGCGAAATTGAATGTATGGGGAAAAGATCCTGGTAGTTGATGATAATATTGAAAACTGCAACATGATGGCCGATCTTTTGGATCAATGGGGTTACCGGGTCAAGGAGGCCCATCAGGGCAAGGAGGTGCTGCCCTTGCTCAAACAATTTCGCCCGGATCTGCTGCTTCTGGATGTAATGCTTCCGGGCATGAACGGCTTTGAAATTTGCAAGCGGATCAAACAATCGCCGGAAACAGAAAATATAGCGGTGATCATGTTGACCGTTCTCGACGAGGCGGAGGATCGGGCCAGGGGTCTCAGTGTGGGGGCGGATCTCTTCATCAGCCGTCCGGTCAACTACAAGGAGTTGCGGCGGCAAATCGAATTTGTCCTGGCCAAAAAGCGCAAGGTTATGGAGATGGAAAGTGCGGGGTCAGTCCGCGATTTTTTCCTGAATCTGATCCAGCGGCTTTCTCCGGAGCTGTTCCGGCAGACGCTGCCGGTGCTCCATTACAGCGGGAATATCGCAAAATTGCTGGATATGAGCAAGGATATGATCGCCATGATCGAACTCGGGGCGGTTCTGCACGGCTTTAGCTATCTTTTTGGTGCAGATATCAGCAGGCTGCAAACTGTCAGAGAGGTCTTGCAGCCGCTGCGGGTTGCGGAATCCTTGACCGCTTATCTGGATGTACCGGGGCGAAACGTTTGTGAAACCTGCTTCAGCGGGGCTTACGGCTGCTGGAACGCGGCGATGGGTTCCGTTGAGGGCGCCCCGGTTGTTCGCCTCAGCAGCCGTTTCTGTGAGCTCGCCGAAGAGCTCGGGGACAAGCAGGCCGCTTACCGGCAGCTGAGCGGCGAGCTGTCGCCAAATGTACAGGACTGCCCCATCTATACCGCTCTTGCTCAGGTGCTGGACGACGAGGCTTTTGTGCAAAAACTTAAGGCGGGGGATCTCTGATTGCCGGAGTCCTCCCTGCTCCCCAAAGAGCTTTTCCCGGTCAATCTCACCACCTTTCAGCACAGTTTCTTCTGAGTGAACCGATTTCCTCCAGGATAGATTATAGGTGAGTGTTCGCGGGCGAATGCTCGCGGGCTATAGACAAAAGGAGACAATTGTCCTATAATATTATTTAAGTACAAAATAGTGTATATAAAGATGGTGGTTAGATGGAAACCGCAAAGTATAGCAAGAGCTGGCTGGTGACCACCAGCATAGCTCGCGGGCTCCTGGGAACCGAGAACGGCGAACGCCTTCCTACGATTAAGGAATACTCCGACATATTTTGCTCCTCCCGCGGCGTGATTCAAAATGCGCTGTCCGCCCTGCAGCATGGCGGCGCTGTCACCCTGGATATACAGGGGAAAAAGGGCACCTTTCTAAAAGATAAAAATGAAGAGAAGCTGTTTAAACATGCCGGTCTTAAATTCATCACCGGCTCGATGCCGGCACCGCTGAATACCTATCTGGCGGGGCTGGCCAGCGGAATCTGTCAGGCCATGGGCGGATGTCCGGTGCCGTTTACCTTTGCTTTTGTTCAGGGGGGTAAAACCAGGGTCGATGCCTTGAGCCGGGGTATTTATGATTTTGTGGTGGTAACCCAGAGCACGGCTGAAAAATTTACCAGGAGCGCTCCCCATCTGGAGATCGCCTTTTCCCTGGATCAATCGCTATATTCACAGCCCTATATGCTTTATTTAAATCGTCCGGGCCTTTCTGAGATAGAACCCGGAATGAGGCTGGCGGCAGACCCGGCCAGCACTGATCAGTGGGAGTTAACCCAACTGCTGTGCCAAGATAAACAGGTGGAGATTGTCCAGCGCCCATACGTTTCTGCCAGTGTCTCTTTTTTATCAGGTGAGGTGGACGGGGTGGTCTACCGCGGTGATCTGGATGTTTTCTTAAATGAGCTCTACTCTCTGCCTTTTACCATGGAAAAACGGATCTCGAGAAAAGAGGTCAGCGTTGTTCCCATCGCTCCGGCAAAGATGCCGGGGTTCCAGCTGCCGGTGGTGCTGGTAAATAAGAAGGAATATGGGATGTCCGGCGTGATCAGGCGGTATTTGAACAGCGATGTGGTGGCCTATATCCAAAAACAGGTTATCGGCATGCAGATGGCGCCTCGTTTTTTCTAAAGAGAGAGCGGTGCGGTCGGCATAGTGGCTTCCTTTCAATCAGGAAAAGGGTTGTAACAAGTGAGAAAAATAAAGAAGGCTTTACAGAAGGCTTTTCCAAAGGTTGAGCTGAGCGTAGGGCTCGATGACCGCGGCATCTTAACGCTTTACGGGGAATGTGCCAGCTGGCAGCAGCTGGTCGATATCGGGCACAAGGCGGCCCGGTTGCCCGGGGTGGAAAATGTGGTCAACGAGCTGCGGGTAGCGGGGCAGCGGATCCCCCAAAAAGACTACCGTCCTCTGCGTGATGCGGGCAGGAGCCGGGGGCTGGCGGCCGATGTTGATGTGCTGATTATCGGGGCGGGGATCACCGGTTGCGGTATCGCCAGGGAGTTGGCCAAATATAAGCTCGATATTTTGGTCGTCGAGATGAGCGGCGATGTGGCTACCGGAGCGACGAAGGCCAACAACGGCAATATTCACCCGGGGCATGCGGAAAAGCCGGGCACCCTGAAAGCCCGCCTGAATGTGGAGGGAAACCGCCTGTACACCCGCTGGGCGGAAGAGCTGCACTTCACCCTGCAGCGCTGCGGGGCGATGGGGTTTATTACCAGCCGCTGGTTATGGCCCGCCCTGCTTTACGGTTATATCAAGGCGCTCAAAAATGGCGTGGAGGGGGTGCAGCTTGTCGGGGGGAGACGCGCCGTGGAGTTGGAACCGGGCCTGAAGCGCAGCGCTATCGGGGTAAAAGGGGCGATGTGGCTGCCGACCATGGCGCTGGTGGAGCCGTACCAGGTCACAGTGGCTCTCGCTGAAAATGCTGCTGAAAACGGGGTTCGGTTTTGGTTCAACTGCACCGCGGCCGATATTCTCACTGAAAAAGGGGCGGCGGTGGGGGCGGTGACCACAAAGGGAATTGTCCGCTCCCGGATAATCAT
This sequence comes from Bacillota bacterium, assembly GCA_012510325.1. Taxonomy (GTDB): domain Bacteria; phylum Bacillota; class Dethiobacteria; order DTU022; family DTU022; genus JAAZPQ01. The sequence continues at coordinate 3,439 of JAAZIG010000335.1, read as the reverse complement.
TAACTGTGCCGGAGTCTATGCCGATGAGATATCGGCCATGGCGGGAGATAAAAGCTTTACGATCCATCCCCGCAAAGGGGTTATCGCCATTTTGGACAAGGCCCGGAGCCCCGCCTACGACTGCCTCTGCGATCATGTCACCTTCGAAACCGTTCGGCGGACCCTGCAAAAGAGCTATACCAAGGGCGGCGGGATGTGCTACACCCCCGAAAAAAATATTTTGATGGGTCCTTCGGCTAGCGAAAGTCCCGATAAGGAGGACCTGAGCACCTCGGCCCGCGAACTGGCCTATGCCATGGGACGGGGTGATGAAACGATCGATTACAGTGATGTGATCCGTTATTTTGCGGGGAATCGTCCGGCTGACTACAGCGAGGACTTTATTATCGGGATGTCGCCGATAACCGCCGGCTTTATTAACGTGGCCGCCATTCAGTCGCCGGGACTTGCGGCCGCGCCGGCTATCGCCGGGAAAGTGGAACAGATCGTGGCCGCAGCTGCTGAAGAAAGAGGCGAGCCGCTTGAGAGAGATCCCGGCTGGGAGCCGCTGCGTCTGCCGCAGCCGGAATTCAGACACCTTTCCCGCGCGGAGCAGGAGGCGCTAATCCGGAAGGATCCGCGCTACGGGCGGATCATCTGCCGCTGTGAAACCATTACCGAAGGTGAAATCCTGGATGCTTTGCGCTCGCCGGTTCCGCCGGCGTCCATCGATGCGGTTAAGAGGCGCACCCGCGCCGGAATGGGACGCTGCCAGGGCGGTTTTTGTCAGCCCCGGGTGCTGGAGCTGCTGGCCAGGGAGCGGGGCATAAGCTGGACCGAGGTTACCCTGAAGGGGGAAGGATCCCGGATTCTGCTGAAGTCCAACCGGCCCCGGGCGGAGGGGGGGGCGGACAAATGAAAAGGGTGGAGATAGATATCGCGGTAATCGGGGGAGGACCGGCGGGTTTGGCGGCAGCGCTGAAAGCAAGGGAGCTGGGTGCCGAAAAAGTGCTGATTCTGGAGCGCAATATTGAGCTGGGCGGCATTCTGCAGCAGTGTATTCACGATGGTTTTGGCATCCACCGTTTCGATAAGCGGCTGAGCGGCACCCAATATGCACAGCTGTTTATTGATGCAGTGGAGCAGAGCGATATAGCGGTGAAGCTGGACACGATGGTTTTGGAGATCGGGGCGGACAAAACGATCTATGCCTGCAACAAGAGTGAGGGCATGCTCGAGATAAACAGTGGGGCGATCGTGTTGGCGATGGGCTGCCGGGAGCGCACCGCCAGCCAGGTGCTGATCCACGGTGACCGTCCGGCGGGGGTTTTAACCGCCGGCGCGGTGCAGCGCTATATCAATATGGAGGGCTATCTGCCGGGAAGCAAAGCGGTAATTCTGGGTTCCGGGGATATCGGGTTGATCATGGCCCGGAGAATGATCCTGGAGGGCCTGGCGGTGGAGGGGGTCTACGAGGTGATGGCCGCTCCGGGAGGCTTGACCCGCAACCTCGTGCAGTGTCTCGATGATTTTGAGATTCCCCTGCACCTTTCTACCACCGTCACGGCGGTGCACGGGCGCAAGAGAGTTGAAGCGGTGACCGTGGCGCAGGTGGACGGGGCCATGAAACCCGTAGCCGGTACCGAGCGGCGCATTGAGTGCGATCTCCTGGTGCTGGCGGTGGGGCTGATTCCGGAAAATGAGCTCTCCCGGGCGGCGGGTGTCGAGATCGACCCGCGCAGCGGGGGGCCGCTGCTGGATGAAAATTTTATGACCGGTGTGCCCGGTATTTTTGCTGCCGGGAATGTGGCGGTGGTGTTCGATCTGGTGGACTATGTCAGCGCAAGCGGTGAAATAGCGGCTGCCGGGGCGGTCAACTATCTTCGCGGCAAACTCGGAGAAGAGAAGAGCCGCCGCCCCGTCAAGGCGGGAGAAAATGTGAACTTTGTGGTGCCCCAGCGCCTGGGACGTGAATGCGGCGAAACCACCTTTTTCCTGCGGGTGAGCAGCCCCCAAAAAGCGGCTACCCTGAGCTGCTGCTCCGGGAAAAAGCTGCTCTTTAAAAAGCGGTGCCGCTTTCTTGCTCCGCCGGAGATGCTCACTTTTACCGCGGATGCTTCCGGTGGGGACGAGCTTGTTATCGCCTTAAAGGAGGAGGCCGGCAGAAGATGATAAAAGAGTTTGTTTGCATTGTCTGCCCCAACAGCTGCCGGCTTACCGTTAGCGAAGAAAACGGCGAGATTACGGTAAGCGGTAATGAGTGCAACAGGGGGGTGGAGTACGGCCTTTCAGAATACTGCAACCCCCGGCGCATGCTTACCACCACTGTGGCCATTAGCGGAGCGGTTTTGCCCCGTTTGCCGGTTATCTCCACTGCGGAGATTCCCAAGAATAAACTGAAGCGGTGTTTGGAACAACTTTATAGTACTGCGGTGACGGCACCGGTGCAATCGGGGGATATTGTGCTCAGGGATATTTGTCGCACCGGGGTTGATATTGCAGCTTCCCGTTCAATCTACAGAAAAAATGACCGGGAAAGTGATGAGGAGGCAGGGAGATGAAAACAGGAGAACTGATCAGCGGCTTGCAAGCCATTGTCGGCAGCGAACGTCTGTTTACCGATGAGGCGGCGGTCCTTGAAGCAGCAAAAGATTATATCGGCTTCCGTGTATACCAGCGGGCGGACGGTGAAAATTTTGTGCCGCGGGCTGCCTGCATCGTGAAGCCGGCAAACGTTGCAGAAACCTCTGCGGTGCTCAAGTTTTTAAATGAACGAAAGGTGGATGTAGTTCCCCGCACCGGCGGCTCATCGGTTACCCGGGGTCTCGAACCGGTTGAGGGAGGCGTCATCCTCGACGGCAGCGCGATGAACAGCATCTTGAAGATCGACGAAACCAACATGCAGGTAACCGTTCAATGCGGCACTCCCCTGGAGTATCTGGAAAATGTTCTCAATGAAAAGGGCTATACCGTGGGCCACTATCCCCAATCGCTGCCGATGGCCCATATCGGCGGGCTCGTCGCCACCCGCAGCACCGGCCAGTTTTCCACCCTCTACGGAGGTATTGAAGATCTCGTTGTCGGTCTGGAAGCGGTGCTGGCCGACGGGACGGTGGTGCGGATAAAAAATGTGCCCCGTCGCAGCACCGGGCCGGATCTGCGGCATCTGTTTATCGGCAGCGAGGGCACTCTGGGCTTTATTACCGAGGTAACCCTGAAGCTGTTCCAATACCGCCCGGAGGAGCGGTGGATGCGCGCATATGGGATTAAGGATATGCATCGCGGTCTGGAGATGCTGCAGGAGATTATGGCCGGGGGGTACAAGCCGGCAGTGGTGCGGCTCCACGACGCCGCCGAAGTGATGCTGGTGCTGGGGCTGCACGATGTGGTTCCCCCTGAACATGCCCTGCTGATGTTTATTTGCGAGGGCCCGCGCGCCATCGCCGAAGCCACCGGAGCG
>JAAZIG010000334.1 GCA_012510325.1 Bacillota bacterium | reverse complement strand
TCCATCAGCCTTTCGGGAGTTGATTGCAGCGACCGCTCCAGGGCAAAGCAGCCGCCAAGCACAAGGAGCGCTCCAAGCGCCGCCGCCAAAGGGAAAAACCGTTTCATGGGCCACCCCTCCATAAAATTCTAGTGACTCACCCCCGCCGATTTGTCCTTATATCAGTAGTGAAACATATGTTATGATAGAACAAAAAAACGGCCCTTTTTCAAAATGATGAGGTGAATCCGGTGACCGCTTTGGCGTACATCATCGCCGCTCTCTTTTTTCTCGCCGGCATTGTGGGAACATTCGCCCCGGTTTTGCCCGGTGCGCCCCTGATCTGGCTGGGCATGCTTCTCTTCGGCCTCCTCACGGGATTTAAAAATCTATCCTGGAGTTTTTTTCTGCTCCAGGGGATCCTCGCCGTCGCCATCATGGGCGTCGATTATCTGGCCACTGCTCTGGGCAGCCGCTATTTCGGCGCCTCCAAAGCCGCGGTGTTCGGGGCCCTGGCCGGACTGGTCACCGGCTTCTTTTTCTTGCCAATCGGTCTGCTTGTCGGTCCCTTTCTCGGCGCAGTGCTCTTTGAATACCTGGCCAGACGCCAGTTCGACATCGCTATCCGCGCCGGTTTGGGTGCGGTGATCGGCTTCTGGAGCGGGGCACTGTTCAAGCTGGTCCTTGAGCTGGGGATGATTATCTGGTTCTTGATCACGGTGCTGTAATTGCAGCCCCGCTCAACCCGCAAAATATGATCGCCGCAGTAAGCCCCTGCCGCCTATTTTCCATGCAGCGGCCCCTGCTTCATGCCCGCGCTTCCCCCAAACGGGCTTCAAACCGCTCCCCCCCTTGCAACTATTTATTTAACCATATTGTAGGAATTATTGTTTTAAATTATCTCTTCGGAATATATCCCCTTGCAGGAATTATTCAAATCATGACGAATATTATATAAATATGTAGGTGCCAAAAACTGCTTCACCGGATTTGTCGACAACTGTCTGTTTTGAAAGCGGTCCTGATTTTATTTTTCAAGGAGGTGCGCATCGCTTTATCCCTGCCTGTAGCACCATCCCCGGGTGATTACACTTTGACAAAAGGAGGATTAAGATGAGTAAATTTTGGTTAAAAAGTTACGAACCCACTGTTCCGCACACCATCGATTACCCCAAGATCTCCCTTTATGAGATGTTCAAACAGACTGCGGAGCGTTTTCCCAGCAACCCGGCCACCTCTTTTATGGGTCGCGAATTCACATATCGTGAACTGCTCGCGCTAATCGACAGTTTCGCCGCCGCCCTGGAAGCGCTCGGGGTTAAAAAGGGCGACCGTGTGGCCATACACCTGCCCAACAGCACCCAGTTTCCCATCGCCTTTTTCGGCGCCCTCTCCATCGGAGCCATTGTCGTCCCCTGCAATCCCATGTACGTGGCCCGCGAGCTCGCTTACCAGCTGAAAGACTCCGGCGCCGAAACCATCGTGACGATGACCCGGTTCTACGATCTGGTCAAAGAGATCCAGCCGCAAACGGAACTAAAAAATCTTATCGTCACCAACATCAAAGATTATTTTCCCGGGATGCTGCGCTTTCTCTATACCGTGGCCAAGGAGAAAAAAGAAGGAGACCGGGTCACTCTCGCTGCAGAAGATTACAGTTTTTCCAATTTGATGAAAGCCCATGCCGGCAAAAAACCCCGCCCCGTCAAAGTGGACCCGGAAGACAGGGCCCTCTATATGTACACCGGCGGCTCTACCGGCGTCTCCAAGGGAGCTGTCCTGCAGCACCGTAACCTTTTAGCCAACGCCCTGCAGGTCAAATCGTGGTGCTCGGACCTCGAAGAGGGCAAGGAAACCTTCCTGGCAGTGCTGCCCTTCTTTCACAGTTACGGCATGACTACTGTGATGAACTTGCCGCTGTTCAGCGGAAACAAGATCGTGATGCTGCCCCGCTTTGTCCTCGCCGATGTCCTGAAAACAATCGACAAGGAGAAGCCCACTCTCTTCCCCGGAGTGCCGACCATGTATGTGGCGATCAACAACGCCCCCGGGCTGGACAAACACGATGTCAAGTCCGTGCGGGTCTGTATCAGCGGCGCCGCTCCGCTGCCGGTTGAAGTGCAGAAACAGTTTGAAAGAAATACCGGCGGCAAACTGGTTGAGGGTTACGGCCTCTCGGAAGCATCTCCGGTGACCCATGCCAACCCCATTTACGGCAAAAGCATTATCGGCAGCATCGGGCTGCCCCTTCCCGATACCGAGGTCAAGATCGTCGACATCGATACCGGCACAGAGGATCTGCCCATCGGTTCCGTCGGCGAGATGTGCGTGCGCGGTCCGCAGGTGATGGAATGTTACCATAACATGCCTGATGAGACGAAGAACAGTTTGCGTGACGGCTGGCTCTATACGGGGGATATCGGCAAGCTGGACGAAGAAGGCTATACCTATATCGTCGACCGGAAGAAAGACATGGTCATAGCCGGCGGCTACAATATCTACCCCCGCGATATCGAGGAAGTTCTCTTCACCCACCCGAAGATCATCGAGGCGGCGGTGGCCGGGGTGATGGATCCCTACCGCGGTGAAACCCTGAAAGCCTATGTTGTGCTCAAAGAGGGAGAGTCCCTCACAGAAAAAGAAGTGATCGAGTTCTGCAAGGACAATCTGGCGGCATACAAGGTGCCGAAGCTGGTTGAATTCCGTGAAGAGCTGCCCAAAACGATGGTCGGCAAGGTGCTGCGGCGCGTTCTCCGGGAGGAAGAGGAGAAAAAAGCCCAGCAGGCGGACCAATAAACAGACCAAACAGCAGTCAAGGGGCCTCCCACTCTGGGGAGGCCCCTTTTTTTGTTCCGTTAGAGTAAACCGGCCAACACCTCTTCCAGTATCGCCAGAGCCTGCTCCAGCTCCTCACCGGTAACGTTCAAAGGAGGCAGGAAGCGCAGAATCCGCTCCCCGATGGCGTTGACCAGAAGCCCCTTCTCCTGACAGCCCCGCTGCGCCGGCACCGCCAGCGGCACCGCCAGCTCCAGAGCGGCCATCATGCCCAGACCGCGCGTCTCCTTCACCCGGCCCGAAAAAGATGAGGCCAACTTTTCCAGCCCGTTCATGAACAGAGCACTCTTTTCCTGCACTTCATCGAGGAAGTTCTCTTGGAGAATGATCTCCAGTACCGCCAGCGCCGCCCGGCAGGCCACCGGATTGCCCCCGAAGGTGGAAGCGTGGTTTCCGGGTTGAAATGTCTCCGCCACCTTCGAGCCGGCCAGCAGCACCCCGATGGGCATCCCCCCACCCAGCCCCTTGGCCGTAGTGAGCAGATCCGGCTTGACCCCCCAGTGTTCGTAAGCCCACAGCTTCCCCGTACGCCCCAGCCCGCACTGCACTTCGTCAAAGATGAGCAAAAGGCCCTCCCGATCGCAGAGCTCGCGCAGACCGCGAATGAACGCCTCTTCGGCGACGTAGATCCCTCCCTCGCCCTGCACCGGCTCGATCATGATTGCAGCGGTCTCCCCGTCGACCAGCTCCTCAAAAGAGGCCAGATCATTGAACCGGCCGTAAGAGAACCCTGCCGGCAGGGGCTCAAAACCCTGATGGTATTTTTCCTGCCCCGTCGCCGTCACCGTAGCCAGGGTGCGGCCGTGAAAAGAGTTCACCGCGGTAATGACCTTGTACCGCCCGGGGTGGTGATACTTGCGCGCCAGCTTCAGCGCCGCTTCGTTGGCCTCAGCACCGCTGTTGGCGAAAAAGGCCCGCTCCCCCGCAGAGTTCTCCACCAGAACCCGGGCCAGCTCGGCCTGCGGCCGGGTGTAGTAGAGGTTGGAAACATGAATGAGCTCCCGGGCCTGGTTGCAGACAGCCTCCACCACCGCGGGGTGGCAGTGTCCCAAAAGATTTACCGCCAACCCGCCGACGAGATCAAGATAGCGCTTCCCCTGATCATCCCAGACGTAGGCGCCCTCCCCCCTCTCCAAAAAAAGGGTCCGCTCTTTTGTGCGTCCGTAGGTGTTGATAATGTACCTGGCATCCAGCTCTTCTACTGACATCATCGTACTCTCCCCCAACCTGTTAAAATAAAAATCGGCTATAGCGTAACCATTGTCCCGATCCCGGCGTCGGTGAAGATCTCCAGGATCAGAGCATGTTTCTGCCGGCCGTCGACAATATGAGCCCGGGAGACCCCCTGCTTCAACGCCTGCAAACAAGCCTCCACCTTGGGGATCATCCCTCCGTTGATCTGTCCCTCCTGAATCAAAAAGCGGATCTCGCTTTCCTTAATCGATGAGATAATTCCGGAATCCTTATCCGCCTGCCGGTAAACCCCTTCCACATCCGTTAACACGATCAGCTTTTCCGCCTGCAGCGCCCCGGCCAGCTCGCCGGCGGCATGATCTGCATTGATATTTAAGCTCTCCCACGCAGGACCGGAGCCGATTGAGGAGACCACCGGAATATAATCATTGTCGCTGAGAGTCTCGATGAGCGAGATATCGACATGTTCAATCTCCCCCACCCGGCCCAGATCGATACGCTCACCGGGAGAATCAGCCGGTGAAAACGGCGCCTTCTTGCGGGCCTGAAACAGGCCGGCATCGCCTCCGCTCAGGCCGACGGCGCGGGCGCCGCAGCGGCTGAGCAAAGCCACGATATGGCGATTCACTTTGCCCTGCAGAACCATCTCGGCAACCTCCATCGTCTCATCATCGGTCACACGCAGACCGCCGACAAACTGCGGTTTTTTCCCCAACCGCCGCATCATCTCGTTGATCTCTTTGCCCCCGCCGTGCACCAGCACCGGCTTGATGCCGATATGTTTCAGCAAAACGATATCGGTAACCACTGTCGCCATCAGCTCGCTGCTGACCATGGCCTGGCCGCCGTACTTGACAACAAAATATTTCCCCGAAAAAAGCTGCATATACGGGAGCGCTTCGACGAGCGCCTCCGCCTTCGCGATCGGGTTTTCCACAAATCCGCTATTCATTAAAAAATTTCCCCCTCACTGTACTGTCCGGTTCGCTTAAGACCGGTAATGGCTATTGATCGATACATAGTCATGACTCAGATCCGTCCCCCAGGCGGTCACCGAAGAGGGCCCGTCATGAAGATCCACCCGCACCGCAATCTCCTTCTCTTGCAGGATCAAGCGGGCCTCATTTTCTGAAAATGCGACCGCTTCACCCTTGGCCGCCACCTGCAGCGGGCCGATAAAGATATCGACCTTGTCGGGATCAAAGGCAACCCCGGCATAACCGAGTGCAGCCAGGATCCGCCCCCAGTTGGCATCCTCGCCATAAAAAGCGGTCTTCACCAAAGGCGAGTTGAGCACCGAGCGGGCCAGCACCTTCGCCGCATCCGTGTCGGAAGCCCCCTGCAGAGTGAGCGTGATCACCTTGGTCACCCCCTCGCCGTCGGAAACGATCCGGTAAGCCAGCTCGCGGCAGGCCTCGCCCAGCATCTCCGCAAAAACCCGGCAGAGCTCGCTCTCTTCCTCCAGCTCCCCGATGGGCGCAGCCCCACAGGCCAACAGCAGCACCGTGTCATTGGTCGACATATCCCCGTCGACGGTGATCAGGTTAAAGGAGCGCTCAACCGCCTCTTGCAACAAACGCTGCAGCAGCGGGCGCGAAACCTTCAAATCAGTATACAGAAAAGCGAGCATCGTGGCCATATCCGGGCAGATCATCCCCGAACCCTTGGCCATCCCGGCAAGATGAAAGGGCTCCCCCCGGTAATAGCCGCGGTAAGCAACCTCCTTGGTCACCTTGTCCGTAGTCAGAATGGCCCCGGCAGCCCGGTGGCCGGCTTCAGCCTCTCCGGAAAGAGACTGCACCGCCCCGGCGATGCCCTCCGAGATCTGCTCCATGGGCAGCTGCTGTCCGATGACGCCGGTAGAGCAGACCAGCACCTGCTCCGGCGAAAGCCCCAAAGGAGCAGCAGCCAGCTCCGCCATTTTGCGGGCATTTTCCATCCCCTCTTCACCGGTACAAGCGTTGGCATTGCCGCTGTTCACCACCACAGCCTGCACCGGTGCACCGATGACCTCCCGGCACAGCTTTACCGGCGCCGCCTGCACCAGATTCCGGGTAAACACCCCCGCCGCTGTCGCCGCGCTTTCACTGTACACCAGAGCGAGATCGTCTTTTTTGTTTTTCAGGCCGCATCCGACCGCTGCAGCCTTGATTCCCCGGACAACGGTAATGCTGGGGTCACTCAATTTTTCATACACAATCTTTTTGTTCATGGAAACCACTCCTTGTGCTGCATTCCCTGCATGATGTTAAAAGAGAGGTACCTGGGTCAGCCCGCTCTCTTCAGAATAACCGAGCATCAAATTCATATTTTGCACCGCCTGGCCCGCCGCCCCCTTCACCAGATTGTCGATGGCGGAGACGATCACCAGCCGGCCGGTGCGCCGGTCAAAACGCCACCCCAGGTCGCAGTAATTGCTGCCCCGGACAAACCTGGTCTCAGGCAACTGCCCCTCAGGAAGCAGCCTGACAAAGGGTGCCTTGGCATAAAATTCACCGTAGAGCTGCGCCAGCTGCTCTTCAGTGCAGTCGCGATCGAGCCGCAGGTACACCGTGCTCAAGATGCCCCTGATCATCGGCACCAGATGCGGGGTGAAAGTGATCGTCACCGCCCCGCCGCCCAGGCCGCCCAGCACCTGCTCAATCTCGGGCGTATGCTGATGGTCGCCGATGCGGTAAGCCTTCACACTCTCGGCACACTCGGGAAAATGGAACGCCTGCCGGGCTGTTCGCCCGGCGCCAGAAACCCCGGTCTTGGCATCGACGATCACACTAGCCCAATCAACCCACCCGGCAGCCGCCAAAGGAGCCAGCGCCAGCAGTGCCCCGGTAGGGAAGCAGCCGGGGTTGGCCACCAGCGTCGCCCCGGGTAGCGCGGCGCCATTTAGCTCGGGCATCCCGTAAACCGCTTTTCCCAGCAGCTCGGGCGCCGGATGAGCCCAGCCGTACCAGCTCTCGTACAGCGCCGGATCGTTCAGCCTGAAATCGGCGCTCAGATCAATAACCCGCTTCCCCGCCTCCAGCAGGGCCGGGGCCACCTCCACCGACCGCCCGTGCGGCAGGGCGCAGAAGATCAGCTCCACCGCGTCAGGGATCAGCTCAAGAGCAGGCGGCTGCAGCGCCAACCCCACCGAACGGTAAAACTGGGGGTGCACCGTATGGTACGGCGAGCCGGCATCGCCCCTTGAGCTGATAAACTCCAGCTCTACCCGGGGGTGCTGCTGGAGCAGCCGCACCAGCTCGCTCCCGGTATATCCTGTTGCCCCCAAAACTGCTACTTTCACCTGAAAAACCCCCTATAAAATTTTAAAGCCTTCCATCCTAAAAAGGACGGGAGGCCCGCGGTACCACCTTTATTGGTCAACAGCTACGTCAACCCTCTTCTGCGCCTGCAAAGGCGACCCCGATAACGGCGGGATACCGGGACGGTTTACCCACCGGCGCTCCGCCGGCTTCAACCGCCGTCTCCAGGGTGCGCTTCACCGCCCGCTTCCGGTCCGGACTCCCACCAACTCCGGCTCGCTTAACCTCCACGGAAGGCTACTCTCCCCTTCACCGACTGCACTATAAATTTTGATCTCAATGTTACCACATAATCAGGAGTTGTCAAGAGCCAAACGGCTCCGCGAACCCCGTTTTTTCCTCCCGCTGAACCCGGCCCCCTGATCTCCTAGAGCGGCATATTGCCATGCTTGCGCGGCGGCCGCTGCACCCGCTTGTTGCCGGCGATCTGCAAAGCCCGCAGCAGATATTCCCGGGTCTGACGCGGATCGATCACCTCATCGATCCACCCCCGGCCGGCGGCAATGTAAGGATTGGCGAAACGCTCACGGTAGCGGCAGGCCAGCTCCTGCAGTTTCTGCGGATCCCTCTCCCCGGCAAGCTCCCCCTGGTCGACGATCTCCACCGCTCCCTCCGGAGCGAGCACCGCGATCTCCGCCGTGGGCCAGGCCAGACACAGATCCGCCCCCAAAGAGCGCGACCCCATGGCCACGGAGGCGCCCCCGTAAGCCTTGCGCAAAACAAGGGTAAACTTGGGCACAGCCGCCTCGGCGTAGGCATAGAAAAGCTTGGCCCCGTGCCGGGCCAGCCCCCCCTGCTCCTGCTCCACCCCGGGCAAAAACCCGGGTACATCGACCAAGGTAACAAGAGGCACGTTGAAAGAATCACAGAAGCGGATAAACCGCGCAAACTTGTCCGAGACATCGATATCCAGAAAGCCGCCCTTCTCCAGCGGCTGATTGGCCACAATGCCAACGGCAACGCCGCCCAAACGGGCCAACCCGGTGACCCCGTTTTGCGCATAGCGCTGCTGAACCTCGAAAAAAGAGCCCCCGTCGACAAAGTGCCTGATCACTTCCCGGACATCAAAGGAAGCCCCCCCGTTGGGGATTATCCGGAGCAGCGCCTCCGGATCCAGCTCCGGCTCCTTTGATTCAAGCACCGGAGGATCATCAACGTTATTCAGCGGCAGGTAGCTCATCAGGGCGCGAACCCCGTTTAAACTGTTGACCTCATTTTCAGCAAAAAAGTGCACCGCACCGCTCGCAGAGTGCCCCTTTGCCCCGCCGAGCTCTTCCAAAGTAATACTCTCACCGGTCACCGCCTCGGTGACCTGCGGTCCGTTTACAAACATGCTGCCCGCTTCTTCGACCATGAAGACGAAATCGGAGAGAGCAGGCAAAAAAGCCGCCGTCCCCGCACAGGGGCCCAGCACCACCGAGATCTGCGGGATCACCCCGGAATAGAGCGCGTGGCGGAACAACACCGAGCCGTACCCGTCAAGGACATCGATCCCCTCATCGACGCGGCCCCCCGCCGAATCGATCAGCCCGATGAGCGGCACCCCGTTTTGCCCGGCCAGATCAAAAACCCGGCAGATTTTTTTCGCATGCATCGCCCCCATGGAACCGCCGGCCACTGTAAAATCCTGGGCGTACAGATAGACCTGCCGCCCGTCGATAGTCCCGCTTCCGGTGATCACACCCTCACCGGGGTTCCTGATCTCCTGAGCGGCATCGTTTAGTTCGCCCTGAACAAAGGTGCCCAGCTCGATGAAGCTGCCCTCGTCCAAAAGTGACTCGATACGCTCACGGGCAGTGCCCTTGTCCTCTTTTTCACCACCGCCGGATAGCACTTGACGGCGGCGCTCCTGCATCTGCTGCAGCTTCTTCTCCAACAGCTCTCACCACTTTCAGAATATCTACCCCGGCCTCCCCGGTGCATCCCCCGGAGGTAAGCCAAAACAGCAGTTTGATATTTTCCAGAAAAACATTATAATTAATATACCACAAAGCGATAAGAGAATGTTAATATATCAGGGGAATAACCCTTGATCGGGCATGCGGGCGTGGCGGAACCGGCAGACGCGCTGGACTTAGGATCCAGTGGGAGCAAATCCCTTGGAGGTTCAAATCCTCTCGCCCGCACCACTTATTG
>JAAZIG010000333.1 GCA_012510325.1 Bacillota bacterium | reverse complement strand
TCTGGAGCAATTCCGCCAGGCTGACAAACCGTTCAACAGCAGTTACCGCCGCGCTTTGGTCCGGCTCTGGCAGGGGCGGTGCTACGACCTGCAGGGGCAAAGAGAGCCGGCCCGGGAGCTGTACCGCCTCGTTCTGGAGGCTGCCCCGCCGGGGAGCGGCCCGGTGCTGGGTGCCCGCGAAGCGCTTAAAAGGCCGTACCGCCACAGTGCGGTCAAACATGTAATTGTTGAGTTTCTCATGGCCGATGCTCAGGATATCTAGGAAGCCTGAACGAAGATCCGCGGGCATGGGAAGCACCGCACCGCTCGGGGGGCCGGACCGGTTTGCGGCAGAACCCCAAAACTAGGGGTTAAGAAGTACCACTTTGGAGCGGTTGGCTTATGTTATCGGCTCATTTTGAAAATGGGGGGTAAAATAAAATAAAATAAAACAAAAAGTCACAAGAGCAAAAATAGTACTTGACTTTACCCAATCCCATGGGCTATAGTATGTTTAATTTACTTCCAAAGGCGATGACCGGAACCAGTACCCCTGACCGGGAGATTGCAGAGAGCCGCTGCAGCTGAAAAAGCGGTATCTCCGGCAGGACGAACTCCTCCGCGAGCCGCCGTCCGAAAGCCCGCCGGGTTAGTAGGCACGGCCGGTGACGCCGTTACAGTCGTTGAGAGGGCGGGACTCCACCAGCAGGGAGCGCCGCCAAAAAGAGTGGTACCGCGGAAGCAACCCTTTCGTCTCTTGATCGGCAAGAGCGAAAGGGTTTTTTAGTTGGACAACGGTAGGGGGTGCGGCAGTGGGTCGAGTGATCGTTGATGTTGAGCGGTGCAAGGGTTGCGGCTACTGTGTGCTGGCCTGTCTCAAGAAAGTTCTCTATATCGATCTCAACCGGAGAAACCGCAGCGGCTATCCTGTTGCCGCTGCCGAGGCCGGCAGCAGCTGCTCGGGGTGCGCCCGGTGCGCCGAATCCTGTCCCGATGTGGCGCTGGAGGTATACCGGTAGCGGCTCTCCTGTCGCAGAGCTGTGCCCGGCGGGAAAGAAAGAGGGGGAGAATATTGAGGGAAAAGATTCTGGCCAAAGGCAGTGTGGCTCTGGCCATGGGGGCGGTTGACGCCGGCTGCCGCTGCTATTTTGGTTATCCCATCACCCCACAGAACGATATCCCCGAATATCTTTCGGCGGCGCTGCCGAAAGCGGGGGGGACCTTTATTCAGGCGGAGAGCGAACTGGCGGCCATCAATATGGTCCTGGGGGCGGCGGCGGTGGGAGCGCGGGCGATGACCTCCTCCTCCGGTCCGGGGATCTCGCTGATGCAGGAGGGGCTCTCCTATATGGCCGGTTCGGAGCTGCCGGCGGTGGTGGTCAATATCACCCGCAGCGGACCGGGGCTGGGGGGGATCGCTCCGACCCAGGGCGATTACAAACAGGCCACCCGCGGCGGCGGGCACGGGGACTACCGCCTCCTTGTCCTGGCCCCCTCATCGGTGCAGGAGATGTACGATCTCGCCGGTGCCGCCTTTGCGCTTGCTTTTCGTTATCGCAATCCGGTAATGATCTTGGGCGATGCCATCCTCGGGCAGATGAAGGAGCCGCTGCTGACCGGAGCGACTCTCCCGCTCCCCGATCCTCCGGCCTGGGCCCTCAGTGGAGCCCGTCTGCGCCAGCCCCGCCTGATCAAGTCGCTTTACCTGCAGGAGGGGGAGATGACGGCGCACAACTGGAAACTGTACAACAAGTACGAGGCGGTGAAGCGGCAGGAAGTGCGTGTCGAGGTGGACTGCCCCCCGCGCTGCACCCTCGTGCTGGTGGCGTACGGGTCCTGCTCCCGCATCGTGCGCACGGCGGTGGAGCGGAGCCGGCGGCGCGGTTTTGCCGTCGGCCTGATCAGGCCGATTACGCTCTTTCCCTTCCCCGAAGCGGAGATACAGCGCGCCGCTGCGGCGGCAAAGCGCCTTCTCGTGGTGGAGATGAATACGGGGCAGATGGTCGATGATGTCCGCCTGGCCTGTGCCGGCACCGGTGCGGTTTACTTCAAGGGTTATCCCGGCGGCGAGGTGCCGACGCCGGAGCAGATCGAGCAGGAGATCGAACGAATTATAAAAGCGGAGGAGCTGCGGCGGTGGCGGAATTAACCAAAAAGAAAGTTTTTGGGCGGCCCTCCTCCCTGAAAGAGAGCGCCTTTCACTTCTGTCCGGGCTGCCACCACGGGGTGGTACACCGGCTGGTGGCCGAAGCGGTTGATCATTTTAAGCTGGCGGACAGCACAGTCGCCGTCATCGGCGTCGGCTGCGGCGTCTTTCTTTACGATTATCTGGCCGTGGATTGCTGCGAAGCGCCGCACGGCCGTGCCCCCGCCGTGGCCACCGGCATCAAGCGGGTCAACCCGGACACCTTTGTCCTGACCTATCAAGGAGACGGGGATCTTGCTGCCATCGGTATCAGTGAAATTATCCACGCCGCCAACCGCCAGGAAAATATCACGGTCATTTTTGTCAACAACAGCCTCTACGGGATGACGGGGGGGCAGATGGCCCCGACAACGCTGCCGGGGCAGAAGACCACGACTACGCCGGCGGGACGCAAACCCCGCGGCGACGGCTACCCCATGCAGATGTCCGAACTTATCGCCTCCCTGCCGGGCAGCGTTTTCGTCGCCCGGGCAGCCTGCCACACCCCGGCTCATATCCGCCAGGCCGGGAAGGCGGTGCGCCGGGCTTTTTCTGCTCAGCTGGAGGGCCGGGGTTTTTCCATGGTGGAGTTTCTCTCCGCCTGCCCCACCAACTGGCGGCTTTCACCGGAGGAGGCGCTCCGCTTTATCGAGGAGAAGATGATCCCGGTCTATCCGTTGGGGATCTTCAAGGACGAGCTCACCTGATGGTGAACGTCGGGTTGTGTTCTATGCCGGGGAGGGATGGAAGATGGATTACTCCGTAACGATAGCCGGTTTCGGCGGTCAGGGGGTGCTGCTCGCGGGGGACCTGCTGGCCTATTGCGGTATGAAGGAGGGGTTCGAGGTTACCTGGATGCCCTCCTATGGTGTGGAGATGAGAGGCGGCGCGGTCAGCTGCACCGTCGTTGTTTCCCAGGAGCGGATCGGGGCCCCTGTTGTCGGAGCCGCCGATGCCGTTATCGCCATGAGCGAACCGGCGCTGCACAAATACAAGGAGCGGCTGCTGCCCCGGGGGCTGCTGCTGCTCAACAGTTCGTTTATCCCCGCGGCCGGGGAGATAAGCGGGCGGGAGGATCTCGACGTGCTCCCCGTTCCGGCCGGTGAGCTGGCGGAACAGAGCGGCGCAGGGAGGATGGCCAACCTGGTCATGCTGGGTGCCTTTCTCGGGCGCACCGGGCTGCTCGATCCCGCCGGGGTGGCGGCGTTGGTCCCCTCTTTTCTGGCTCCGGAGAAGAAGGGGCTGGCCTCGGGGATCACTGAAGCTCTGGCCTGCGGCAGCGCCTACGCCGCCGCAC
>JAAZIG010000332.1 GCA_012510325.1 Bacillota bacterium | reverse complement strand
CACTCTGCGTCCTGCTTCTCACCGCGGAGACAGTCGGCCTCTACTTCTTTTTAAGCGGCGCTCGCTCGATCTTTTATGAGCGCGCGCCCCAGGTGGTGGAAGTGTTTCTCTCGGGATATTCGCTGTTCCACGCTTTTGTCATCATCAGTATCGCTATTTTATTGTTGAAGCTGCAGAACCGGCCGGGCAGCGCCGGTGCTTACGCTGCCGGGCTCTGTGGGCTGCTCTGCTTCGTCATCTACCTGTTGCCCCTGGCGGCGGTGCCGGCAGCCCGTGCCTCGGCGGAGGCGGAGTTTGGCGCTGTCTTTGGCGCTGCTGAGCCGGAGCGGGATTCTCTCCGCTGGAAGGATCATTTTTTGGCACAACCGTTTTCCCTACCGGCCTATTTTCTCGGGTTTCCCCCCGGGGAGTACCGCTATGAAAAAGATCTTCTCTTTTACGAGGGCGGTGCGGGCGTCGACGACGGGCTGAAGCTTTACTGCGATATCTTCATGCCTCCTTCGGGTGAAGCGGCCCTGCCGGGCCGGGGAACAGCGCTGATTCGCATCCACGGCGGCGCCTGGATCGCCGGCGACAAGGGTTACGGCAATATGATGCAGGTGAACAAATATTTTGCCTCCCAGGGCTATACTATTTTCGACGTGCAGTACGGTCTGACCGACCGGATCAGGCTGACTCCTCTCCAGCCGTACCTGGGGCAGGCGCCGGGGCGGGTCGGGCCGTTCACCCTGGACGATATGGTGCGCCATCTCGGTCTGTTCACCCGCTATCTCGCCGGGCATGCGGCGGAGTATGGTCTCGATCTTGACTCAGTCTTTATCTCCGGCGGGTCTGCCGGGGGGCAGCTGGCGACGGCGGTGGCGCTGGCCATTTCCGGCGGCGCCCACGAAGATCTCTTCAGCGATAAGCTCATGATCAAAGGTTATCTGCCCCTGTATCCGGCCAATCAAACGGGCTTTTTGCCTGAAATCGGCGAAGCGGCGGAATGGATCGATGTCGGGCTTCTGGTAAAGGAAAACAGCCCCCCCTGCCTGCTCTATCAGGGCCGGAACGACGGGCAGGTCTCCTTTGAAACAGCGCGGCTGTTTCAGGATATTTACCGGAGGGCGGGAAATGAACAGTGTGCCGTGCTGCAGTTTAACTGGGCCGGACATGCCAGCGATTTTTATTTTCCCGGTATCTTCAACCAGATCTGGCTTTACCATATGGAGCGTTTCATGGCGCTGCATCGCTGAGAAGGGCCCGGCATCAGGCAGAGCCGGGGCCGCTCCGGCAGCTGCAGAGATGGTGCCGGTTTGCCAATGATGATTTCGCCTGTTGCGGTGATGTTTTGGCCGGAATCGGATCCGAAGGGGGGGTCCCTGTGGGACCGGTTATCGATGCGCATGTCCACATTGTCTCTCCTGAGCTGAGCCGGGAGGCACAGCCCTATATCGAGAAGGATGATTTTCTGGCACAAATTTGCTCCAGCCCGGGACACCGCTTCGCTTCTGCCGGGGATTTGCTGGCGGAGATGGATCGCTGCGGAGTGGAGCGGGCTGCCATCTGCAGTTTTCCCTTTTCCGATGAGGGGCTCTGCCGGGAGATCAACGATTATCTTCTCGAAGCGGCCCGCGCTCACCCCGGCCGGTTCATGCCGATGGCCTCCGTCGATCCGCGGGAGAGCTGGATGGAGCGGGAAATTGCCCGCTGCCACGACGGCGGAGCTGTCGGGGTGGGGGAGCTTTTTCCCTGGGGGCAAAATTTTGCTCTTTCCGGAAGCGAAGCGGCACGGCTGGCGGCCTGCTGCCGCGAGCGGGGACTGATCCTGCTGCTGCATACAAATGAACCGGTCGGACACAATTATGCCGGCAAGGGCCCCGCTTATCTCAAGGAGGCCGCTGCTTTTGCCCTGGACCATCCGCAGCTGCAGCTGATCTACGCTCACTGGGGCGGGGGGCTGCTTTTCTACGAGCTGATGCCCGAACTGAAACGGGGGCTGCAGCACCTGTTTTACGACACTGCCGCCGGCCCTTTTCTCTACAATCCGCGAATCTATCGGGCCGCCCGTGAGATCGGGATTCTTCACAAGATCTTGCTCGGCACCGACTACCCGCTGCTCTCCCCCCGGCGCTATTTAAAAGAGCTGGCCGAATCGGGCCTGAGCGCGGCGGAGCAGCGGCTGATCCGCCGGGAAAATGCCGCCGCGCTTTTCCCCAGGGCGGGGGCGGAAAAGCAAAACGGATAGGCGCTGCCCCCCGGAGGCTCTGCGCTGCGCTCGGGGCAAAAGTGCGCCCCGGTGTGACCGGGGCGGCGGATCAGCGAAGCTGCTTGCATCTATTTGCAGGTGCGCTCGAGCGGCTCATTCCTTTGCCGTCAGGTTGGCGCCGGGAGTTACCGGCCGCCTCCCATCTGCATCTGCTGCAGCCGGGCAATTCTGTCCTCGATGGGCGGGTGGGTGCTGAAGAGCGCGCTCAGTCCCTTCGCCGAGAAGGGGTTGACGATAAACATATGCGCCGCCGCCTCATTGATCCGGTGCATCGGCCGGCGCCGGGCGTGTTGCTCCATCTTGGCGAGAGCTCCGGCCAGCCCCTGCGGATTTCCGGAAAATCTGGCTCCCGTGGCATCGGCGCCATATTCGCGCGTTCGCGAGATGGACATCTGGACCAGAAGCGCGGCGAAAGGGGCCAGCAGCAGGGCCACGAGGCGGATCAGACCCAGCGCCGCCCCGCTTTGATTGCGCCGGCTTCCGCCGACGGCGCCGCTCCACATCCCGATCCGGGCGACAAACATGAGCGCCCCGGCGACAGCCGCGGCGACGCTGCCGATGAGGATGTCGCGGTTATGAATATGGGCCAGTTCATGGGCGAGGACGCCCTTGAGCTCTTCGTAATCGAGCGCTCTCAGAAGCCCGGCGGTTACCGCAATGACTGCGTTTTGCGGGTTGCGCCCGGTGGCAAAAGCATTCGGCTGCTCCGTGGGCATCAGGTAGAGCCGCGGCATCGGCATACCGGCATTATGGGTCAGCTCGCGCAGAGCCCGGTACACTTCCGGGGCGTCGCTCTCGCGGAGCGGCTGCGAGCGGGTCATGCTGATAGCGATCCGGTCGCTGAACCAGTATGAGAAGAAGTTCACCGCCAGAGCCATGATCAGAGCAACAGCGAGCCCCTCATTGCCGGCAATAAGGCCGCCCAGGAGCAGGAAAATGGCGGTGAGCAGAGCCATCAGAAAAAATGTTTTCAGTCGGTTCATCCAGCTTCTCCTATCCAAAATGATCTGCGGTGTTGGACTCCCCATATATCTTATCACGATAATTGTCTCGATAAAAGCAAACTCAAAAAAAGGAATTGGCGATTTCCGAATAGAATAAATAGAGTGATAATTAAATATTGAATAAGAGATTACAACCCAGTTGCGGGAGGGAAAAGAATGAAATACCGGGATCAGATTGAACGAGCCGCCGCCTTAATTAAGAAAAGCACCGGATTTTACAGCCTCACCGGGGCCGGTCTTTCAACTGAAAGTGGCATCCCCGATTTTAGAACTCCCGGCGAAGGGATCTGGGAAAAGTTTGACCCCATCGAGACCTCTTCGGTGGAGGTGTTGCAAAACAATCCCCGGGTCTTCTATGAGTCTGCTTTCAACCGCTTCGCCAGCATCACCATGGCCGAACCGAATCCGGGACATTACGCCCTGGCCAAAATGGAGGAGATCGGCCTGCTCAAAGGGCTGGTCACCCAAAATATTGACGGGCTCCATGTCAAGGCCGGTTCGCATCAGATTTGGGAGGTTCACGGCCACCTGCGCTCCGGTTACTGCCAGGGCTGCAAAAAACGGTACCCTTTTGAAGAGCTGGTTCATCAGGTCGAGCTGAAACGGATTCCGCCAGTCTGTCGCAATTGTTTTGATGTGCTGCGCCCCGATGTCGTCCTCTTCGGCGATCCGATGCCGCCAATTTTTTACGAGGCGGAGGATACTCTGCGCAGCAACTGCGATCTGATGCTGGCGGCGGGGAGCAGCCTGGTGGTCTATCCGGTCGCCTTTTTGCCCCGGCTGGCGAAAAAGCTGATCATTATCAACCTGCTGCCCACGGAGTACGACCACGCTGCCGAAGTGGTCATCCGGGAAAAGTGCAGCAAGGCGTTGGCTGATCTGGCGGAGGCGCTGGCGACAAACTGAAAGCGGGTGGACCGCTATTTCACCGGCGGCCTGCCGGGAGGCGGGAGGCATCCCTGTTCTGTCTGCGGCCAAAGAGGGGGATCCCCTGCCGCTCCATTTCCCGGGATACCAGCAACACGGCGATGAGAAAGGTGAGAAAATCGGAGAGAGGGGCAGCCACCCAGATGCCGGTTATGCCGAACAGCCGCGGGAAGAGAAAGAGCAGGGGGATATAGAGCAAGAAATGGCGCAGCAGGGCCAGCAAAAGAGCGGGAGCGCCCTTGCCGATGCCCTGGAAAAAGGCGCCGCTGATGAAGGGGACTCCGATGAGCGGATACATCAGCACCATGATTCGCAAGGCGGCGACACCCTCCAGGAGCAGCGCCTTCTCGTCGGTGAAGATGCGGATGAACAGGCCCGGAAGAAGCAGGAAACAGAGCCCGGCGACGGTGCCGAAAAGAGAGGCGGCGGCAAGCGCTTTGATCATCGCCTCACGGACGCGCGGGGATTTTTTTGCGCCGTAATTGAAGCCGATTATGGGCAGCAGGCCGTGATTGATCCCGATGACCGGGAGGGTGGCGAATTGCTGCAGACGCATGATGATGCCCATCACCGCGATGGCGGCGTGGCCAAACCCGCCGAGCACCTTGTTGGCGATAATCAGGGCGACGTTGGCGGCAACCTGGACCAAAATTGTCGGCAGACCGACCTCGTAGATCTCGAGGATAGTTTTGAAACGGGGCCGCAGGTGCCGCAGGGCCACTTTCAAGGTGCTGCGGCCGCCCAGGTAATACCACAGATAGCAGACAATGTTGACCACCTTTGCCAGAAGGGTGGCGATGGCGGCACCCCTGATCCCCATCTTCAGGGCAAAGATGAAGATGGGATCGAGGACAATATTGGTCACCGCCGAGGCGATCATCACGGTCATCGGAAAGATGGCGTTTCCTTCAGCCCGGATCGTATGGGCGAGCATAAATGAGACGAACAGAAGGACCGCTCCGTCGGTAATTACCGACATATATTCCATGGAGGGGGCCAGGATTTCCGGGGTGGCTCCGAAGAGAATCAGCATCGGTTCAAGGTAGAAACGGCCGGCCAGCGTCAGCAAAAAGCCGATCCCCAGAGCGAGCAAAATGACCTGTCCCACGCTCACCTGCGCCTCCTCTTTCATCCCGGCACCGAGAGAGCGGGAGATTAGGGAGCCGGCGCCGATTCCGGTGCCGATGGCGACAGCCCCGAAAACCATCTGGGCGGGAAAGGCCACCGAAAGTGCGGCGATCGCCTCGCTGCCGAGGCGGCCCACAAAAGCGGCATCAACAATATTGTAAGAAGCGGTTACCGCCATGGCTACAGTTGCCGGCAGCGAAAAGCGCCAGAGCAGCCTGCCGATACTCTCTTCACCCATCTCCCGGGTGCGGTCCAGCTCGTCCATTATTCAGCCTCTTGCTCCCCTCGCGATTAATCAGGGCAAACAATTAAAGAGATTTCGCTAAAGAAAGCTTGAATCCTGTTTTTTGGTCAAGTAAGATTAAGCTAAGCTTTGGCCCGGCCCGCGGGAGAGATGGTGCCGGGCGGGCCGGGTTTGCTTTCCGCATTGCGGAGAAGGGGGGCGCAAAGGTGTCAAAGCGGATCTTTATTTTTGCCGGCGGCGACTGTAGGGATCCCGGGTTCTACCGGCAGCTCATCGGTCCCGGCGATCTGATTATCTCTGCTGATGGAGGCAGCGGCCATGTCCTGGCCATGGGTCTTCAACCCTTCGCCGTGGTCGGGGATGGCGATTCTACCGGGGCGTCCCTCCGCGAAAAGTTGGAACGGCTGCCGGTAAAATGGGTTCTGCAGCCGGCCCTCGAT
>JAAZIG010000050.1 GCA_012510325.1 Bacillota bacterium | reverse complement strand
GTAAAGCCTCCCAATTCGCCTCCGGGTTAGCTGTCGGGTTAGTGAGGGGGCTGTCTCTCCGCATCGCTGCGATTCATCCCTACTGTCCGGTTTCCCCGTAGTACCCATTTGGCGTTATGTTAAGAACGATTATAGGTTAAAAAAATAAGCCTGGCAAACAGGCTCACTCAGGCTATGTTATTAACGTTGTTAAGATTAGATAACATTATGTTAACATCTAATTTATTTTAGCCTTTCTCGGGGGGATGGTAATAACAGGGGATCTCACGGAGATCTAGTCAAGGATACTGAGGTAATGACGAATATCGAGGGGGGACAGGCTCTTCCGGTCCATCTGCACGGCGATGAGATCAAAGCGGCAGGCTACCTCCTCCTGGAAGCGTCCCTTCATATAATAGAGCGCGCTTTTCTGAATCCTCTTCAATTTGCCTGCGGTGATCGATTCTGCCGGGGTGCCAAAGGAGAGACCGGTACGGGTGCGCACCTCCACAAAGACAAGAAGATCTTCCCGGTCAAAGGTGACCAGATCGATCTCCCCGTAAGGGCAGCGGAAATTAGCCTCGGCGATCCGGTAGCCCTTGCTCTCCAGATAGCTGCGTGCCGCCTCCTCCCCCGCTTTTCCCACTTGCTGCCGCCGGGTCACGATCCTTTCTCCCCGCTATCCGGAGCGCTCCACCGAAAGGAGAGGCGGTGCTCGGGAGAGGGTCCGTAGCGGGCCAGGGCCAGGCGGTGCTCCACGGTGCCGTAACCCTTGTGGCGATGGAAACCGTATTCCGGATAACGCCGGTGCAGCTCAAGCATGAGCCGATCCCGGGTCACTTTGGCCACTACCGAGGCGGCGGCGATGGAAAGGGAGAGCCCGTCCCCTCCCGGGATCGCTTTCTGACGCAGACGGAGCCCGCGAATAGGAAGACCGTCCACCAGCACCATCTCCGGTTCGAGGGGTAGTGCAGCAAGCGCTTCGCGCATCGCCTTCATTGCCGCTCCGTGGATGTTCAACCGGTCGATCTCCGCCGGGGGGCAGCTCCCCACGGCACAGCCCAGGGCGACATCCCTGATCTGATCATAGAGCGCTTCCCGCCTCTCCGGAGTCAATTTTTTGGAATCATCCAGGTAACAGATGGTCGTCTCCGGGGGCAGGATCACCGCTGCCGCCACCACCGGACCGGCCAGAGGACCCCGGCCGGCTTCATCGACTCCGGCGATGAGGCTGAACCCCTGCCGCCGGTAAAAGCGCTCCTCGCGGAGCATCTTATGTAGGCGGCTCTCCTCCCGGCGGCGCTGCTCCTGCCGGCGCCGGTAACGACCCAGCAGCAGGCGGGCGCCGCGGCGCCGATCCGAGGACAGCAGCGCTATCTCCGCAGCGCTCAACTTGTCCCGCTCCTTCAGGTGCGCGGCCAGCTCCTCCAGGGTCATTTTATCAAAAGCCATCGCTCGCTTATCTCCAGTTCTCCCTCTGAAAAAGGGCTCTGCTCTCTTCTTCTTCCCCTCTAATGATCAAGGCGGCTCTTCCAGGGTGAAACGACCCAGCCTGCCGGCCTGAAAATCGGCAAGGAGGAGGCTCGCAGTCCGCTCAAGGTCGATCCTCCCCTCGGGGAGAAGGCAGCCGCGGCTCACCCCAATCTGTTCCAGCATCGCCGCGGGTGCACCCTGCCGCAGGTTATCATAACGGCGCTTCAACCGGGACACTTTCCCCTGCTCCAGATAGCGCTCCAGCAGCCGGAGGGCAACCTGCTGCCGTTCAATCCGTTCAGGAGGCAGCGCTCCGATTGCCCCCAGCGGAAAGATCGCCTCCGGTGTCAGGAGCGGCGGCAAGATCCCCGGTGTATCGAGCAGCTCCACCCCTTCAAGCAGGCGGACCCATTGCTGCCCTCTGGTCACGCCGGGGCGGTCACCGGTCCGGGCGGCGGCCCTGCCCACGAGATAGTTCAGCAGGGTCGATTTGCCCACATTGGGAATGCCCACAATCACCAGGCGCAAAGGTCTTTTAAAGCGGCTGCCGCGCAGGTGCCGTTCCCGGGTTTTGAGATAGCCTAAAAACGATTTCACCGTCCGGGGCATCTGCACACTCGAGAGCATCGCCGGCTGATTCTGCCTTTGAAAATATAAAAGCCACCGGGAGTTCATCTCTGTCTCCCCCCGGTCGGCTTTATGCAGCAGCACCAGCCTCTCCCTGTTTTTGAGCAGCCTCTCCAGCTCCGGGTTATGGCTGCTGGCCGGAGCCCGGGCATCGATGAGCTCCACCACCAGGTCGACCAGCCTGAGATCTTTTTGCAGACGGCTGACCGCCCGGGCCATGGTTCCGGGGTACCACTGCCCGCTTCTCAATCCGCCGCCACCTTGTCACCGAGCACCTTGGCCTCCCCGGGAGGCCAGAAAACAAGGCGGGCCCGGCCCATAATGCGCTCTCCGGCAACAAACCCGATCAGGGGATCCCGGCTGTCCTTGCTGTTCCGGCGGTAATCACCCATCAGGAAATAGTTTCCCGGCGGGATCTTCACGGGGCCGTAATTCTGGTGGTCGCTATGACCCATCAGGTAAGGTTCATCGACGAGGATCTCGTTGCGGTAAACCTTGCCATCGCGAATCTCAACCGTATCCCCCCCGGTTCCGACTACCCGCTTGATAAATGGCCTGGCCGCAATCCTGCTGTCGAAGATGACGATATCCCCATAGTCCGGTTCAGTGAATCGGTAAGAGATCTTGTCGACAATGAGACGGTAACCGTCTTCCAGGGTCGGATACATCGATCCTCCCTCGACGATGAAAAATTCGCAGACGAAAAAACGGACCAGCAAAGCCAGAACAATCGCGATGGCAATGGAGCGTATCCATTCCCAGATCTCTTGTGAACGGCTCATGCGCTATCGCCAACCTTTTTCTGATCTAGCGGATCTCCCTGATCCGAGCCGCCCGCCCGGTCCTCTTGCGCAGGTAATAAAGCTTTGCCCGGCGAACCCGTCCCCGCTTGACCACCTCGATGCGGCTGATAGACGGGGAGTGTACCGGAAAAATACGTTCCACCCCGATGCCGTAGGTAACCCGGCGGACGGTGAACGTCTCCCTCAAACCGCGGCCCTGCCGCCGCAGCACGACCCCTTCAAAGATCTGGGTCCGCTCACGGGCCCCCTCGACAACTCTGACGTGGACCCTGACCGTATCCCCGGGGTTAAATTTGGGGATATCATCCTTAAAATACTGCTTTTCAACCTCTTTCATAAAATCCATTGTTCAACCTTCCCCCTTGCAATAAACTCGCCGGCGAACAGAGTTCGCCTCGGCGCCAGGCCGCGGTCCCCGAAACCGACTACCGCAGACCGGCAGTGTTCATGAACAGCCCGCCGCCGGGAAAAAGATCAGGAGAGCCGCTGTTCATCAGCCAGCTTCTCCAAAAAGAGCCTTTCCTCCGGCGTCAGTTTGGCCCGGCGGAGCAGATCCGGCCGCCGCCGCCAGGTGCGCCGCAGTGACTGCTCCCGCCGCCAGCGGGCTATCCTGGCGTGATCACCCGATAAAAGCACCGGCGGCACCGCCATTCCCCGAAATTCCGGCGGCCGGGTGTATTGCGGATACTCCAGCAATGAGCCGCTGTGAGATTCTTCGAGCAGGCTCCCCTCCTCCAGGAAGCCGGGCAGCAACCTGACGACAGCATCGACCACTACGGCTGCGGCCAGCTCACCCCCGGTAAGAATATAATCGCCGATGGATATCTCATCATCCACCAGCGTTTCCCTGACCCTTTCATCGACACCCTCGTAGCGGGTGCAGAGCAGCAGCAGCCGTTTTTCGCGGGAAAGCTCCAGGGCCATCTCCTGATCAAAAGTGCGCCCTTGCGGGGTCAGGAGAATCACCCGTGCCCGCATGTCACCGCCGCGCTGCTGCAGTGTCTCCACTGCTTCAAAAAGAGGTTCCGGCTTGAAAACCATCCCGCTGCCGCCGCCGTACGGTGCATCATCAACCTGGCGATGCCGGCCGCGGGCAAAGGAGCGCAGATCGATTCGCTCGATCTGCACCAGCCCCCGCTCCACCGCTCGCTTAAGCATGCTTTCCCCGAAGGGGCCCGCGAGCATCCCGGGGAATATGGTCAGGATCTCAATCTTCATCATAGCTCCAGATCTCCCGGCGCTTACAGCTCCAGCAGACCCGCAGGGAGCTCGGCGGTGATCCGACCTCCCAAGAGATCGATTTCCAGGATAAACTCCTTTACTGCGGGCAGCAGAAACTCTTTTTTGCCCGGGTCGCTGCTCTGAACAAGATAATGATCGTGAGCCGCCCCGGGAATAACCTCCCGGACCAGTCCCAGCTGCTCCCCGGCAATATTATATACCATCAACCCGATAATTTGATCAAAATAATATCTTCCAGCAGGCAAAGGCATCCGCTCCTCGGAGCGGATCAGGATCACTCCACCCCGAAGCGAAGCCGCCTCCTCACGACTGTCAATACCGGCAAACTTAACCAGCCAAAATCTGCCGTGAAGGGCGGCCCGCTCAACAGTGAGCCTCTGCCTGCGGCCGTTCAGATCGCAGACAACCTCAGTGAGCTCTTGGCAGCGCTCGGGAAAATCGGTCAGCGGAATAGCTTTCAGCAGTCCGGCAACTCCGTGCGGTCCGGCGATCCGGCCGACGGCAATTTCCGGGCCGCCCGACCCCGTCGCCTTGCTCACGGAACTATTTCCACCAAGACCCGCTTGTTATTCCTCAGTGCAGCCGCATTGACGACTGTACGGATTGCTTTCACGATCCGCCCCTGCCTGCCGATCACCTTGCCGACATCATCGGGAGAGACCCGCAGCTCCAGGGTAACCACCCGGCCGTCATCAAGTTGGCTCACCCTCACCTGATCCGGGTGGTCGACAAGAGCTTTGGCAATCTGCTCCAGCATCTGTTCCATAAACTCTCCACCTCGCAGGGATGCTCTAATTCACCACACCGGCTTTTTCAAAGATCAGTCTGACCGT
>JAAZIG010000049.1 GCA_012510325.1 Bacillota bacterium | reverse complement strand
TATACCTGCTAATAGCTGCTTGATCTAACGGTTTAACAATGCTATTTTAGATCAAGCTAAGCGCTGCTATAGCTAAAGGAGCCACAGAACCATAATGAACAAACTTAAGGAAATCAGAATTGCCAAAAAGATGTCCGGTGTTGATGTCGCCAACGCAATAAATATTACTCCGCAATACTACTACGAATTGGAAAAAGGGAAAAAGAGGCTGAACGAGGATTTGCTGAGGAAACTTGCTGTTTTGTTTGAATGTACTGTTGACTGTATCCTTGGATTAACCCATCCACCCCAACCCAATATCCCTCCACAAGCTGAAAGAGCAGGGGAAACACCTGCCATTTTTATGAACACCCGCGACGGCTATTTGACCGTAGAGGAGATCGAGAATATCATCATACGGGCGGTCGCAAAGGCGTTGAAGGAAAAAAATTAGATCGCGATAGCTTGTCCCCACATAATCAACGACGACCCCATGCTTGCTTTACAAAACAGCAGCACTGTTGGGCTGTTCAATTTGAGAATCTGCAAGATCCTCGAGCAGACGGGCATAACCGCCACCAGTCTTAGCAGTAACGATTTTGGACAACCCAATGATTCATGTCAGGCGGGAAGCTACAGCCGAACTGCCCCTGCTCACTTTTAAAAACATCTCTCCCCCGATCAGCAATCTTCTCCCCGGCAAAGGATTATTTACAGAATATATAGAATAGTATTGTGACACCGGTATTTAGAAAGGAAGTGAGAAACAATGCCGGAGATGGTCACATTTGGAAAAGGAGCGGAGGGGTCACCCCTGGCCGCGGTACTGGCCCAGCTGATTAACCACAACCTGGAAAAGGGGGGGGCCCGGCTCGAGGCTTTCCGTAAACTCAGCTCCCCTGTCTATTTCAAGGTTACCGATGTTGGTGTGGAGATCCTGCTACTCTTTAAAAAAGGAACTCTCACCATTCACTCCGAGAAACCGGTCAAACCGGCGATCTCTTTCATCACCGATTCCGAGACGCTGCTGGAGCTGACCAATATCAATTTAAGAGGATTGAAAATGCTTTCCGACAAGAATAACCGCAACCTGGCCCGCAAGGTGCTGCGCGGCGAGCTGAAGATCAAGGGCCTGCTGCTGCATCCCCTGGAGCTGCTCCGGCTGGCCAAAGTCCTTTCGTAATGATGACCGTTTAGCCTGCTGGCGTCCTTCTGCTGAATTGCTTTGACAAAGCGTGATCAAGCACGCAAAGCACGCCCATGACCGCACACAGCGTCCGACACGCTGAAATTATCATGAATTTCGGCAACAGGAGCAGTTGTTTTGCTGACAGGGAATTATGTCCAAAGAGAAGTTGCGAAAACGATTTTATGGGATGCTCGCATAAATTTCCTGGTTTAGTCGCTCCATACCTGCCATATTGAGCACCAGTGGTAGCATCGGCGACCCTACCACTGACGGTGCCGGGGCGGGGGCGGCTTTGGAGCGGCCTTCCCGCTCAATGGCCGGCAGCTTCGCGGGATAAGTTACCGCTACCCGGCAAAATTGTGATATGGTAAAAATAGCGGGGGTGTTATGCCATTCCACCGATACCGCCGGGGAGTTGTCATCCATATGGAAAAACGCTATCTGTTCGGCCCCGTTCCTTCACGCCGCCTGGGCCTGTCGCTGGGGATCGACCTTGTTCCGCTGAAAACCTGCTCGCTCAACTGCGTCTACTGCGAGTGCGGCCGCACCACCAGGCTGACGGTGGCAAGAAAGGAATATGTGCCTGTCGACAAGGTCCTGGAGGAGCTGGATCGCTTCATTCGGGGCAACCCCCGCCTTGACTACATCACCTTTGCCGGCTCCGGGGAGCCCACCCTGCACCTGCATATCGACAGGGTGATCGCCCATCTCAAAAAGCACTATCCCCAATATCCCCTGGCCCTGCTCACCAACGGAACGCTCTTTTCTTCGGCCCATCTCCGCACCCAGGTCAAGGAACTTGACCTGATCATCCCCTCCCTCGACGCGGCGACGGAGGAGGTCTTTCGCAAGGTGAACCGGCCCCACCCCGCGCTCCATTGCGCAGAGGTCATCTCCGGGCTCATAGATCTGCGCCGCGAGTACCACGGTGAAATATGCCTGGAGATCTTCATCGCCCCCGGCCTTAATGACAGCGCCGCTGAGCTGGCCGCTATAAAGACGACCATTGAAAAGATCAATCCTGACCGCATCCAGCTGGGCACACTGGATCGCCCCGGAGCGGAGAGCTGGGTCAGGGAGGCTTCACCGGAGAGAATGAAAGAAATCACCGCCTTCCTGGGAGGCAGCACCGAGCTCATCAAGGAACCCGATCCCGGTACAAAAGCTTTCCACATCGATGCTGATTTCCGAGAAACCATCCTGCAGACGCTCCGGCGCAGGCCCTGCACGGTGGAGGATCTGTCACGGATCTCCGGTGTTCATCAGGCGGAGGTGCAAAAATATCTGCGCCATCTTCTCTCCAAAGGGCAGATCGAGATGGAGCGAAGGAAAAGAGGCACCTTTGTGAAAATAAAAAACCTGCCTTAGGCAGGTTAGAGAAAGTCCATTTGTCTATCTGTATTTTTTTACCCCGATTTATGCATCATTCAGGGGCATATATATATATTGCCTTCCTTTAGTCCTTGACCAGTTCGCAGTGGCACATCGCCGCGTGCTTTTCCAGCTCTTTCTGATCCAGCTTGAATTCTGCAGCTAACTGATCCCTCGTAGCCTTACCGTGTTTTTTTAGATAGCTGTAAATTTCTCTTTGTACCGGGAGAAGCCCCTCCGTACCCCTTCAGGATGAACCCCCCGTTGTCAACTAAAGTAAACCCGCTTCACCTACGGATTGTCGCGAGTTAATCTGAAAATCAGCATCGTTCTTGAGGCACAGTTTCGCCTTTCCATTTTCCTACTTTATCTTGATAATCGCTTCAACTTCTACGAGGACATCCTTGGGCAGAGCTTTGACGGCAATACAGCTGCGCGCCGGTCTACCGGTAAAATAATCCGCATAGATGGCATTGAACCGGGTGAAATGATCCATATCGGTTAAAAAGCAGGTGGTTTTAACCGTCCGCGTCAGATCAGTGCCCGCCTCTTCAGCGATGGCTTTCAAATTTTCCAGCGCCTGCACGGTCTGCGCCTCAATCCCCTCGGGGACCTCACCGCTCTGCGGATCGACGGGAATTTGTCCGGAAGTAAAGAGCAGCTCTCCGCTGCAGATGCCCTGAGAATACGGTCCGATGGCTGCGGCGGCTTTTTCAGTTTGAATTATTTTGATCATGAGTCTCTCCTCTTGTAGATAAATTTGTCACTTCGCCTGCATTGCACGGAAAATTTGCGTGAGTTGGCCTCTTCCAGGCGCTAGTGTAACCGAGCCGTTTTCCACAGTGCGCGGTTGTCGCCGGCAGAGAAGATGGTAAAGTAGAAATCCGCAAATCCCGGTGCGCCAGGCGCGGTCTCTCCGGCGCCGTACACCGCCGGATAGCGCAGCGCACCTGTCAGACAGGGCCCAGTTTCTCCTTCACCGCTTCAACCTTACCGTCGATGGAGCCGATTTTATCGCGGCGATCATCGATGCGGATCGTGGTGCTGACTCGCGCAGCACCGTGCTTGAAAGGAACCTCGTGCAGGCGTCGGGCCAGGGTTAATATCAGGTCCAGGTCGCCTTCGATAATTGTTCCCATGGCGGTGAGCTCGAATTTAAGCCCCCGGCCATGCTCCTGCAGTTCGCGCTGGCAGGCGGCCACGAAAGCACTCAAGCTGGTGCTCCCCGTACCCAGGGGGACAACGGTCAGATCTGCTACAGCCATCCGGATCGCTCCCATCTTCTGTTCTGAACAGCTACTGTTGCGGCGCTCTTGGTTAATCTTTCTGTTTGGACAGCATCTTATCCTGCTCGGGAGATCACCTCGCGGCCTACCCGTCCATCCTGCAGGAAGGCTATGCTCCGCCGCCGCCGGGCGGTTGGCGGCTTCGCCTATGAACGCACCGGTTTTGTTTTGATGATCGGTTGTGATAAGTGCAGCAGCTGTTTGCGCAATTGTTTGGCGGCCCATTTCGCCAAAGCCGGCCGCTCAATTTTGGAATTGTGGCGGGGATCAAGAGGCAAGGACTGTTTGAATAAAAGGTGCTGTATCGCTCTGGTCGGTTCGTATTGGGAGCCCAGGTTGAGAAGCTCTTTGCGGAGCGCCTCCCGTTTGGCCGGACGGATTCCCGGTTTTAGCTCAATACAGACCACCGGCAGCTCACCGCTGCTCCCGGGGATGCCGACGAGGCCGCAGCGCTTCACCTGCGGATGAGTCTCGAAGATCGCTTCACAAACGAGCGGAAACAGGGGCCCCGAGGGGCTTTTCACCCGGTGGCCGACACGCCCGCAGACCCACAGACGGCCCTCTTCGTCGAGATAGCCCGTATCGCCGTAGCGGTGCCAGGGATCCCCTGCCAAATCGGCGATCTTGTTTTTCAGTGTGCTCTCCTCTTCTTTAAAGTAGCGCGGACTGATATGTTCGCTCCGGACCAGAATTTCACCGATCTCGCCCCGTCCGAGCTCTTCAGTCTGCGCCAGCGTCCCCACAGGACCGTCGACTATGGTGACGATCTTCAGCTCCACTCCGGGAAGGGGACGGCCGACGCAGATGCCGGCACCCTGCTTGGTTTTGTCCCAGGTCTCGTTGAGAGTCTCCCGAGCGCACATTTCAGTAGTGGGCATCGCTTCGGTAGCTCCGTAGTTGGCAAAGACCTCGCCATTGTAATCCATCATCTGCAAGAGCAGTTCCTTTGCCGGGGCTTTGATCACGTCGCCGGCGCCGACGATGCGCTTTAGCGTCGGTGTTTTGATCCCCTTCTCTACAGCATGGCGCCCCATATTCTCCAGCAGCACCGGCGAACCGAACATCGATTTAACGCCGCAGTCGTTGATCACTTCAAGGAGCGCGCTGGGATCAACATCCGCCGGCCCCTGGGTAACAAAGTTGATCGGCGGGACCACCATGGTCCCTCCCGCGCTGATGGGGATAAAAAGAAACGCGGGGAAGACGGCGATATCGACGGGAGGCTCCAGATCCTCATGGAACCGCCAGCTGTGGTGGGCCTGGCGGAACAGCCGGCAGAAATTCCGCTGCAGGTACAGTGCCGGTTTGGCCGGTCCGGTGCTCCCGGTGGTATAGAGGATGGCCGCCGGATCGTCGGGGCCGATCTTAGGCGGCGGCGGCTCGGCCGGCGCCTGCCGGCGAAGCGAAGCGACGGTGTGGGCGCCGGGGAAACCCGGTTTTCCGGTGACCAGCAGCTTGCGCAGCGTGCGCGGCCCCCAGCCGAAGACAAGGCGGCCCAGATGAGCGATGGGGATGCCGAAGAAGGCCTCAATGCCAACCCGGCCGAGCCGCTCCGTTATATTGAGATAGCCGACGGCGGTATCGATCCAGACCGTCGCTGCCCCCACGCGGGTCAGCGCCAGACCGATGACGCAGGAATCGTAGCTCGGCGGCGCCATAAAGACGACGCGGGTCCTCTCGGCAATACCCATTTCCCGGAGCCCGGGGGCAACGGCTTCGGCATCAGCGGACAGCTCCCGGTAGGTGTGGCGCCTGTAGCGGCGTTTCCCTGTGGAATCGAAGCCGTCGAGATCGATTACCGCGATACGCTCCGGGTCTCTCCGGGCCACGTCAAGGGCGATATCGGCAAGGTTGAAGATATCATCTGGAAATATACTCAAGACAATACCTCCTTATTTTGAGATAACATCTTTTTTTCATGATGTTCACCCTCCCCTAAAAATTCCCGGACAATGAACGCCACCTCTTCCGGCTGCTCCAGCATGAGCAGGTGACCGCATCCTTCAAGCCACTCCTGCCGCTGCGGCTTCAGGGTCTCATTCAGCTTGCGGCCAACTTTTGGTGAAAGAATCTTGTTCTGCCGCCCCCAGACCGTGCAGAGCGGCGGGAAATCAGCACCGGGTTCAAGGCGATCAAGATAGCCGTAATTGCTGAGATCGTCCAGCACCCCCAGCAGAGAATTCATCAGTCCGGGGACAGTGAAACAGCTGCGGACTTGCGGATCCCGGTGCACTTTACGTGATTTTCCGTGGGCTCCGATCTGAAAGCGGAGCACCAGGGGAGTGAACAAAGCCGGGACTCTGATTCGACCCAACACCCTGTAGATCGCCCTGGAAAATCCGGGAGCCCGCTGCCGCAGGCGCAAGGTTAAGCCGAGCATCCCCGCTAAAAATGTGGCCTCAGTAAGAGGATTCATCAGCACAAGAGAGCGCACCATTTGGGGACGGCGGGCAGCCAACCCCAGCGACATGGCGCTGCCCATACAGTTGCCGACAAGGCTGACCGGCGCCAGGCGGTGATGCTCGATAAACTCGATAAGAAAATCGATATAGCGATCGATCTCATAGCCGGATTCAGGCTTGGCCGAGTCGCCGTAGCCCAGCAGATCAAAAGCAAATAGCTCATAATCATCAGCCAGGTAGGGCCATATCTCACGCCAGATTACATGTGAAGTGCCTCCATTGTGCAGCAGGAGCACCGGAGGGCCCTTGCCGGCATGACGATACCGGATCGGCCACTCCCCGAAATAAAATGTTTTCAAGTAATATACACCCCCGATTGGTTGATCGCTCGTTCTATGCAAACATTGACAATTATTATTATTGGGCAAATGTTCTGATTATCCTTCTTTTTTTCAGCCTCCCCGCTATTATTACAAATAAGTTTAAAAAGTCAGGTTTGGTGACCCGCGGGGTTGCTCGGCACCCCCGGGACGGATCCGGCCTTGCATCCGTCCCGGGGAAAGTTGGTGAGCCGCATCAAAGCAAAGCCTAAATGCATGCTGTGGTGAGGAGCAGAAGGAAAAGCAGCTGTGAAGCCGCAGTCGGCCGGAGGAACCGGGGGTGCTGCGGTCCGCTCAGGTAAGCGGCCGCTCTGCCGCTCCTCCGGTAAGGAAGCGAAGAGCATCGAGGTAGCCCTCCAGACCGCGCCCCTTGATCGTGGCGCGGCAGGCGGCGCGGATATAGGAGATGCGACGAAACTCCTCCCGGGTATCGGGATCGGTGAGATGAACCTCCACCGCAGGCAGGCCAACAGCCTTGAGGGCATCGAGGAGGGCGATGCTGGTGTGGGTGTAGGCGCCGGGATTGATGATGATCCCATCAACTCTTTTGTAGGCACTCTGGATCGCATCGATGAGTTCGCCCTCGTGGTTCGACTGAACGAATTCCACCTGCACCCCCAGCCTCTCCGCTTCCGCCTCGAGCATGGCGACAAGATCGCTGTAGGAGGCCCGGCCGTAGAGCTCCGGTTCACGCAGGCCCAACAGGTTGAGGTTCGGTCCGTTAATCACCAGAATGTGCATTGAAATCCCTCCAGATCCGAGCGGCCACCTCTTCGGGGGTGCCCTTGTTGTCGATGACGGCATCGCGAAAGCGCTCGTAGTGCGGCAGCCGTTCCCGGGCCATCGCCGCGAGATCGCCCTTCTCTGAAAGAGGGCGCCCGGCGCGAGCGAGCAGAGCGGGATCGCGCCGGAGGTGATAGAGCCGCCCGTTCTGGCGGAGAGAGGGGTAGTTCCGCTCGTCCTTGACTACTCCGCCGCCGGTGACGATGAGCTTGCCGCACTCTTTGCCCGCCGCCGCGGCGGCCTCGCGCTCGAGACGGCGGAAAGCCGTTTCCCCGGAGGCGGCAAAGATCTCCGGGATGGAAAGGCCGGCCTCCCTGACGATAACCTCGTCCAGATCGATCACCGCACGCCCGCTCAGGCGGGAAAGGGCCTGGCCGACGGTGCTTTTGCCGCAACCGGGCATTCCGATGAGCACGATATTGGTCAGCTCGCGGCGCATCTGCCCGATAATCCGCTCCACCTCCCCCCCGGCGATCGCGGTGCCGAAGAAAAGTTCCGCAGCGGCCTTGGCCTGCGCCACCAGCATCGGCAGTCCGTCGGAGCAGGGGAGCTTCAGCCTCTCCGCCTGCATGATGAGTGCAGTGCGGCGGGGATTGTAGACCAGATCAAGGACCCCGCTCAAGCGGTTGAAGAGCGAAATGTCAGCCACAACGGCGCCGTTGTGGGGGTACATACCCACGGGGGTGGCATTGAGCAGCACCCCGGCGTCGCGGTGGCGGGAGAGGTTCCCGTAGTTCTCCCGGCCGCTGCGGGAGATCACCACCACCTCCCGGGCACCGCTCCGGCGGGCGAGATATTGCGCCGTCAGCGAAGCACCGCCGCTGCCAAAGATGAGCACCTTTGCCCCCCTTAACGAGATACCGGCGCGCCGAACCATATAATCAAGCCCGTACGCATCGGTGTTGTACCCGACCAGGGCCCCGGAGCTGGCGGGCACCAAGGTGTTCACGCTGCCGCTCTCATGTGCTACCGGGGAGAGGCGGTCGCAAAACTCCATCACTGTCCGCTTGTAGGGGATGGTCACATTCAGCCCGCCGAGATCCCCCCGGCTTAAAAATGCGGCCAGCGCTTCCGGTTCGAGCCCGATGAGGCGGTAGGCGCTGTTACCCAGTTCCCGGTGCACCGGCACGGAAAAACTGTGTGTGAGCTTGCGGCCGATGAGGCCATAGATTTTTTTGCCCATCCTACACCTCCGCATAGTTGCCCAGGAAAACAAAATTTTCGTAACTGCGTTCCAGATCTTCCAACATCGCCAGGACGGCAGGCTCCCTGACGGAGGCATCGAGCTCGATGAAGAAGATGAATTCAAAGTTACCGCCCGTAACGGGGCAGCTCTCCAGCTTGCTCATGTTTATCCCCAGGGCGGAGAAGCGGGAGAGAATTTCGTAAAGGGCACCGGGCCTGTTGTCGCAGGCGACGATGAGGCTGATCTTGTTGGCCCCGGCGTAGATCGCCTGCTCCTTGGCGATGCAGATAAAGCGGGTATAGTTGTTGTCGCTGTCCTGAATATCTGCCGCGATCACTTCAAGGCCGTACAGCGCAGCGCAGGAATGTGAAGATATCGCCGCTGCGTGAGGATTGCCCGAATCCGCCACCATCTTTGCCGCCACCGCGGTGTTGCCGCAGGGGATCAACTGCACTCCGGGAAGAGAGCTCAGGTAGCGGCTGCACTGGCCGAGGGCCTGCTCATGGGAGTAGATCGCATTGATTTCAGCCAGGACGGTACCCGGTTTGGCCAGGAGCTCGTGGCGGATGCAGAGCCGGGTGCTGCGGATGACCGCGGCGCGTTTCTGCTGCAGGAGGTCGTAATTGGCCCGGACGGAGCCGTAGGTGCTGTTCTCGATGGGGAGCACCCCGAATTGGCAAAGCCCCGAGGCGACGGCATCGAAGACCGCCTCCACGGTTTTCAGATAGACGATATGACCGCGCGGCAACAGCCGATCACAGGCGGCCTGCGAGTACGATCCCTCGATACCCTGGCAGGCGACAGTCCCGCTCTGCGGAAAAAGCTCTTCCGCCCCGGCGAGCGCCGCCTCGATCTGCGCGCGGATTTTCGATCCGCCGGCGCTGAGCTCGATCTGACGCGCCCGGGAGAGCGACAGCAACATCTCGAAGAAGTAGTGGGTGTATTTTTCCAGCGCCCCTGATTTTGCGGTCATCTCCGACAGGATCTCCCTCTCGCGAGCCCGGTTGAGAAGGGGAAGATCCTTGTCGGCCTTATGCCGGCCGATCTCTTCGGAAAACTGCATCCGCTGCAAGAAAAGCTGCAGCATCTCTTCATCGACACCATCAATTTTCTTTCTCAGTTCACTCAATTCCATGGTTTATCCCTCCAGTATCAGATCGAGAGCGACGACAGCGGTTACCGCTTCGACAACAGGCACCGCCCGGTGGGCGATGCAGGGGTCGTGCCGCCCCCCGATGACGATGGTCTCCGGTTCAAGGCGCGACAGGCTGACCGTTTGCTGAGGCAGCCCGATGGACGGGGTCGGTTTGAAGGCGACCC
>JAAZIG010000331.1 GCA_012510325.1 Bacillota bacterium | reverse complement strand
CGGCGGAGTTCAAAATTTGTTTCACGGCGGCGGCGCGGTCGTGCACGCCGCGCCGGTCGATAACGGTAACCCGGCCGCTGCCGGCGCTCCCGCCCGGGCGCAGATCCCGCAGGACCATATCCAAAACGGGCCGGTCGTTGAAGCGCCCCTCCCGCAGGGTGAAGGCGAGATCGAGAGGCCGCTCCCGCTCCAGGGAGGGCTCCAGCTCCGCCGCGGAAAAGAAAATCGGGGCGGCGCGGTGGCCGCCGCGAGCCAGCTCCAGTTTGAGGTGGCTGCGTCCGGCTCCCACGAGGCGCCACGAATGCAGCGCCCACCCCCGGCTGCAGAAAAGGGGCCGCGGGTTGCCGCTTCCAAAGGGCTCCAGCAGGGTCAGCTCCCGGGCCAGCTCCAGGCCGATCTCCCCCGGGGCGAGGGCGGCGTCAAACTCGATCAGCGGCGAGAGCTGCTCCGGGCGCAGCCGCGCTGCCGCATAGCTGTTGAGCTGCTCCCGCAATTGGTCCAGGTGAGCCGCCTTGATCGTTAACCCGGCGGCCTGTTCATGGCCGCCGAAGCGCTCCAAAAGGGGTGCGCAACTCTGCAGGGCGGCGGTAATATCGAATCCGGGAATGCTCCGCGCCGAGCCGCGCCCCTCCTCCCCGTCGAGGCTGACAAGCACGACGGGGCGGTAAAAACGCTCCGCCAGGCGGGAGGCAACGATGCCGATGACCCCGCGGGGCCAGCCCGCCCCGGCCAGGGTAATGATATGCTCCCCGGCGCCCCGGCGGTCCGCCGCCAGGGCCTCCTCCGCCTCCTGGAGGATCTGCGCCCCCGTATCGCGGCGCTGCCGGTTGGTCCGGTGCAGGGCTTGGGCGAGGCGCCCGGCTTCCTCCTCGCTTTGCTCCAGCAGCAGGTGCAGCGCCGGGTCGGCCTCGCCGAGGCGGCCGGCGGCATTGAGCGGGGGAGCGAGGATAAAGGCCAGGGCATAGCTGTCGATGCGCCCGGGCTCCAGCTCCCCTGCTTCGGCGAGCGCCCGCAGGCCCGGCCGCGGCGAGCGCCGCATCCTTTCGATGCCGCAGGCGGTCAGGACCCGGTTCTCCCCGCGCAGGGGCACCAGATCCGCCACCGTCCCGAGAGCGGCCAGTTCCAGGAGGTGCTCCGGGAAAGGGCCCCCGGCCCTTTCCAGCAGCGCCGCCGCCAGTTTAAAGGCGATCCCCGCACCGGCCAGATCCTTGAACGGATAGCGGCAGCCTTCCTGGAGGGGGTTGAGGATCACCGCAGCAGCGGCCTTCTCCAGGGGCTGGTGGTGATCGGTGATGATCAGATCAAGCCCGAGGCTGCGGGCGCAGGCCCCTTCGGCAGCGGCGTTGATCCCGCAATCGACGGTGATCACCAGCTCGCCCCCGGCGGCGGCAATCTCCTCCAGCGCCTCCCGGTGCAGCCCGTAGCCCTCGCGAAAGCGGCTGGGCAGATAGAAGTCCACCGCCGCCGCACCGAGCTGCCGCAGCGTCTCCATCAGGAGCGCCGCTGCAGTAATCCCGTCGACATCGTAGTCGCCGTAAACGACGATCTTCTCGCCCTTTTCCAGGGCGGTTCCGATCCTCGCCACCGCCTGCTCCATCCCCGTCATCAGCCAGGGTGAATGGAGCTGCTCGAGAGAGGGGCGCAGAAATTCG
>JAAZIG010000330.1 GCA_012510325.1 Bacillota bacterium | reverse complement strand
CTGCTTCGACGACAGGCCTTTCAAAAAGATAAAAGGGGCCTAAAGCGCCTGCGACCACATCATGTCCTTTCATCGCCTTGACCAGATCCGCATGCGCTGAGGCATCTACCCTCCGTATTGTAATACGCTGATCCTTTAGAGACGAGGCTAGTTTTTCGGCCTTTTCGTAATTCAGGTCGCCGATAGTCACCTGTTTTACTTCGGTGAATTTGAGCAGATCTCTGACCGCCTCCATACCCATGTCACCGGCGCCACCCAAAACGAAAACCTTCATCTCATCACCCCACATTATTTTTGTCGCATGGGGATCACTGCATAATCAGCAAGGTCCCTCCCTCAGGTTAGCATACTGTGAAGATTTTTGCTAATGGGAATTTTCAGTATAATATTCCAGATGGCTGCTTAGGGCCGTGCTTTGCGCTCAGATACTGCCGGGGTGGGCCGGCAATATAAAAACTTTATCTATTGCAGGAACTTTCGAATCAGTGTAGAATAGTGATTAGTGTTACTAAGGATATTATTAGTAGCACGACATGGGTCGGGTGCCAATTCTTTGTTTCGGGAGTATAGATATTGTTTTTAATGTTACTACTGGATGAACCGGCTGGAGAGCAGGGGTGGGGGGTGAAATATTGTGATTGATTCTGCCGGCCGGAACAACTCCATGAGGTTAAAGAGAGGTTGCTTGGGAGGTTTGGCTAATGCATTTTAAAGATACAGATTGGCAGAGGGCCGCTGACTTTCACGGTCATATCTGCGTGGGGCTGACCATCGGATACAGGGTGGCGAAGATCGCTCTGGCGGCTTTGCAGGAAAAGAGGGCCGCCGATGAGGAGATCATCGCTGTTGTGGAAAATGATGCCTGTGGAATTGACGCGATCATGGTCTTGACCGGGTGTACTCCGGGCAAGGGCAACTTGATCTTTAGGGATACCGGCAAGAATGTTTACACTTTCGGCAGCCGCAATTCCCAAAAAGCGATCAGGATATCGGTGAACGGGGATATCTTGCAGAGCAGCCCGGAGATGAGGGCGCTTCAGCGAAAGGTGATCGCAAGAAGGGCAACCGCTGCGGAGAGGGCGGAGTTTGGGCGTCACCGCGACCGGCAGATGGATGAAATTATTAATCTGCCGGAAGAGAAGTTTGCGGTGATCACAGAAGTTGATTTTGCGGTGCCGGGGAAGGCCCGGCTGTTTTCCTCTGTGAAATGCAGCAGTTGCGGAGAGTATGCCATGGAGCCGCGGACAAGGAATCAAAACGGAGCGGTTGTCTGTCTGGACTGTTTTGAAGATTACTCCAGAACGATAAAGGTCTGAGTAATTAATTGAGAAAGGGACTGAGCAATGAGAAAATCGTTTGTCCTGATACTGGTTGTTGTGCTCCTCACCGGTTTTGTTTACGGCTGTGCGGATAACTCCGGCAAAGCACCGGAGGGCGCCACACGGACGATAACCGATATGCTCGGACGTGAGGTGGAGATACCGGAAAAGGTAGAGACCATTGTTCCCCTGGCGAATGCGCCGCGGATGATTACATATCTGGGGCTGGCCGATAGAGCGGTGGGTATAGGGGGGATGTCTTTTGAGGATATCAATCCGGTGACCGCGTACGCTTATGCCAACAAGGATCTGTGGGCGGATGTTCCCATCGTCGGGACCGATGCCATGGGCGCGACGGATTATTACCCCGAGGAGATCATCAAGGTGAACCCTGATGTGATCTTGTGCTCCTATACGAAGGAGCTGGCTGATGAAATCCAGACCAAGACAGGGATCCCTGTCGTTGCGGTGCCCATGGGGACCCTGTTCGGAGAGGATTATGAGGAAGCGCTTCGCCTGCTGGCCGATGTGTGCGGGGTGCCGGAGCGGGCGGAGAGGGTGATCACTTTCATCAACGACTGTCTGGATGATCTGAAAGCGAGAACGGCCGATATTCCGGAAAAGGATAAACCTTCGGTCCTGGGGGCGGCGGCAACCTTTAAAGGGGTGCACGGCATCGATGGTGTCTACGTCAAATATACCGTGTTTGAAACGATCGCGGCAAACGATGTCACCGCCGATATCGCTGAAACAGTCGATGCCGTCCTGCTCGACAAGGAGAAGATCATTGAATGGAATCCCGAGTATATCTTTCTCGACAGCGGCGGGGTGGGTCTGGTGGAACAAGATTATGCGGAGAACCCGGATTTTTATGCGCATCTGACCGCGTTTCAGGGGAACAGGGTATACCAGTACCCCAGCTCGACCTCGTACTATTCGAATGTTGAGATTCCCCTGGTGAACAGTTATTATGTGGGCAGCGTGATCTTCCCGGAGCAGTTTGCGGACATTGTCTTTGAAGAAAAAGCCAACGAAATCTTTGAGCTGTTCCTCGGGGCGAAAGATTACCTCGGCGAGCTCGAAGGATCCGGGTTTGGCTACGACAAAGTGATATTTGGAGAGGACTAATGACGGGTGAGCAACCGGTAACTCAATTAGAGGCTTATGCAAGCTATGTCAAACGAAAGCAGATCGTCTTCGCCTTATCGGTTATCGCCACGATCGCAGTAGCGCTTTTTGCAGTCAGCGCCGGTTCGATGCGGATCCCGTTGCCGGAAGTGATCCAGACCCTTTTCGGCAAGGGTGAACCGCAATCTCAAACGATCATCTGGAATATCCGGCTGACGCGGGTTATGGCAGCCATTCTGGTGGGCGGGGCGCTCTCTGTTTCCGGAGCGGTGATGCAATGTGTTCTGCAAAATCCGCTGGCTTCGGCATCGACACTGGGTGTGTCACAGGGTGCCGCTTTCGGCGCGGCGCTGGGGATTATCGTCTTCGGCGGCGGAGTGGTGCAATCTGACTCCGCCGCCGCGGCGGTCGCTGTAAACAACCCCTATATTGTGACCCTGTGTGCTTTTGCCTGCGGCTCGCTGTCCACCCTGGTGATCATTTTACTGGCTCAATTCAAGCGGGATCTGGGGCCCGGGGGGCTCATTTTGGCCGGGGTTGCCCTGAGCTCGCTCTTCTCCGGCGGCACCGCTCTGCTCCAGTATTTTGCCGATGAAACGAAGATCGCCACCGTGGTCTTCTGGACTTTCGGCAATCTGGGCGCGGCGGGCTGGAAGGTGCTCTCTATTCTGGCGCTGGTATTTCTCATCGCTGTCGTTTACTTTATGCTGAACCGGTGGAATTACAATGCCATGGAGAGCGGGGCCGATACGGCCAAGAGTCTGGGGGTCAATACCAGGATGGTCATGCTCGC
Source organism: Bacillota bacterium (assembly GCA_012510325.1). Taxonomy (GTDB): domain Bacteria; phylum Bacillota; class Dethiobacteria; order DTU022; family DTU022; genus JAAZPQ01. Next base: position 146 of record JAAZIG010000330.1, on the reverse strand, counting down.
GGGCATGGGCATCGGAACGCTCACTGCGGCGGTGGCGGTCTCGTTTGTGGGGATTATCAGTTTTGTGGGGTTGGTGGCACCGCATATCATGCGCCGCTTTGTGGGCAACGATTACCGTTACCTGATTCCGTGCTCCGCTGCTGCCG
>JAAZIG010000329.1 GCA_012510325.1 Bacillota bacterium | reverse complement strand
CTGACCGCTGTGGGAGGGCTGTACCCCCATCAGGCAGTTCTCCAGGAAAACCGCCTGGGCGACGGCGAATATGATTTTTGGCCTTCTTTTGAATTGATCGCCCCTCATTTCCAGAAAGCCGATCTGGCCATGTTAACCCTGGAAACGATGCAGGCGGGGCCGGAGATCGCTCTCTGGGGGGTTTCCGGATACACCGGCCATACGGAGAGGGGCATTCTCACCTTCAATGCCCCCATGGCGCTTTCCCATGCGCTGAAAAAGGCCGGGATCAACCTCTATTCCTTCGCCAACAACCACTGCCTGGATCGGGATGTGGAGGGTCTGCAGGCGAGCCTGCAAAATGTGCGCCGGCTCGGCTTCCACACCACCGGCGCCTATCTGAGCACAGAGGAACGGGAGGCGGTGGATCTTGTCGAGATCAACGGGATCAAGCTGGCCCTTGTCGCCTACACTTACGGGACCAACTGTATTCCCATCCGCGAAGGCTATGAGTACGCCGTCAATCTGGCGCCGTCATCCTTCGAGCGGATCGGACCCGTTGTTGCCGATATCGAAAAAGCCCGCGCCGCCGGGGCGGACCTCGTCGTGGTTATCCCCCACTGGGGTGAACAATATGTCGACGCTCCCTTTGACTGGCAGCGGGACAGGGCCCGGGAGATGGCTGAGGCCGGCGCCGATATGATCATCGGCGGCCATCCCAAATTCGTCCAGCCCGGCGAATGGATCGAAGTGCCGGAAAACGGCGGCGTCCGCACCGTTCCGGTAATCTACTCCCTGGGCAATTTTTATACGGATCAGCATTACCCCTCCTGCTCCTCGGATCTGGTGGAGTACGGGATGCTCCTGTCGATGGAGCTGTCCAAAGACATGGACAGCGGCGAGTCCTGGATCAGCGCCCTCGATTACGATATTCACTGGTGCTATCGCGGCTGGCGCCACCGCATGCTGGTCCTCTCCGACGTTTTTGAACAAGGTCCCGACAAATACAATCTCAACCAGTCCCAGCTGCAGCGGCTCCGGCAGAGATATCGGGACAATATCGAGATCATCGAGCGCTACGGTTTTTCCGAAAACAAGCCCGCCCGGGTCAGGGGGGACCGCCGGCCGGCAGAGCGCTTTCCCGACTGAGCGCTTTCCGACAACTTCCTGTCCCGGAGGCAAAAGGGTCAAATCTAAAATTAACTTGACGATCCTGACTATTTAGGCAGGAAGTTAAGAAATATATTAGAATAGTAAAAGTAACAGTAAAGTTGTTTGATCAGGTGAAGTCTGCTCTGTTCGCTGGATCGGTCCCTGGCGGGCTGTCCGGTATCCACTCAAGAAGTCCCTGATATTTGACAGGAGGCAAAAAATGAAGCTGATACCGGTTGAAAAAGCGGTCGGCACGGTTATCTGCCATGACATGACCCAGATCATCCCCGGAGAGTTCAAGGGGAGAAGGTTTAAAAAGGGAGACATCATCACAGAGAAGGATATTCCCGTGCTGCTCTCCATGGGGCGGGAGAATATCTATGTGTGGGAAAACAAAGAGGGCTGTCTGCACGAAAACGACGCTGCAGCCAGGCTCGAGAAAATTGTCGGCGGCGAGGGGCTAACCTGCACTCCAGTCAATGAGGGCAAAGTTGTTTTCACCGCCGCTTACGACGGGCTGCTCAAGGTTGATCGCGAACTTTTGCTCTCCCTGAACCTGCTCGGCGAGGTCATCGTCTCGACCCTGCACAGCAATTTTCCCGTAAGAAAAGGTCAGCATGTCGGCGCCACCAGAGCGATTCCGCTGCTCATAGATGAAGCTGTCATCAAAAGGGCCGAGGAGATGGCCGGCGACAGAAAGGTGATGCAGCTGCGGCCCTACCGCAAGCACAAAATTGCTCTTGTTACCACGGGCAACGAAATTTACCGGGGCCTGGTTGAGGATAAATTTGGGCCGCTCTTGAAAGAGAAGATCGACGCGTACGGCTCCGCGCTGATGGGACAAACGGTCGTGCCCGATGATGAGGCTCTGATCGCCGGAGCCATCAAGGAATATCTCGACCGGGGGGCGGAGCTCATCCTGTGCACCGGGGGGATGTCCGTCGACCCCGATGATCTGACTCCTCTGGCTATCAAAAAGGCCGGGGGGGAGATCGTCAGCTACGGCGCTCCCGTTTTGCCCGGCTCGACATTTTTGCTGGCCTACCGCGGGGCGGTGCCCCTGGTGGGGCTTCCCGGGGGAATTATCTACTTCAAAACTTCCGTCTTCGACCTGATCTTCCCGCGGTTGCTGGCCGGGGAAAAGATCACGGCGAAAGAGATCGCCCTCTATGGGCTGGGCGGTTATTGCCTCGGGTGCGGCGAATGCGTTTATCCTGCCTGCAGCTTTGGGAAAGGATGCGCCTGAGATGCTCGAGATGATCGAGTTGGAACAAGCGAGGCGGCTGATCGTGGAGAGGGGCCGTCTCACCGGGGTTGAAACGGTCGATCTTATGGAGGCCCACGGCAGAGTGCTGGCTGAAAATATCGCCGCCCCCGTGGATCAGCCTTCCTTCAACCGTTCACCGCTGGACGGTTATGCCCTGAAGGCCGCGGATACGAAGGGGGCCTCCCCCGCCGCGCCCGCTGTCCTGAAGGTAACAGATACGATCTATGCCGGGGGATATTCGCAGGAAAAGGTCGTCGAAGGGACTGCGGTGCGCCTGATGACCGGCTCCCCCATCCCCGAGGGGGCCGACTGTGTCATCAGGCAGGAGGACACCCGCGCCGGAGAGGGCCGGGTGGAGATCCTGAAAGAGCATGCCCCGGGGGACAATTACTGCTTTAAGGGCGAATACTTTATCAAAGGGGACGCTGTTTTGGCGCAGGGCGATTTTCTGGGAGCCGCGCAGATCGGGGTGCTGGCGGGGCTCGGCATCGCCGCAGTGCCGGTCTACCAAAGGCCGGTCGCAGCGATCATCAGCACGGGAGACGAGCTGATCGAGCCGG
>JAAZIG010000328.1 GCA_012510325.1 Bacillota bacterium | reverse complement strand
TGATGGGCAGAAAGGAGAATGGTCGTGCCTTCGCCCTGCAGTTCGCGGATGATCTCCTTGAAGAAATCCTGATTGACCGGGTCCAGGCCGGAAAAAGGTTCGTCAAAGAGGACCAGGGGAGGGCGGTGCAGAATCGAAGCGATGAACTGCACCTTCTGCTGCATCCCCTTGGAAAGCTTCTCCAGCTTCTGATCGGCGTAAGCGCTTAAATCGAGCCGCTCCAGCCAGGCCAGCGCCCTTTCCCGCGCCGGGCCGGAGGGGAGCCCCTTCAGACCGGCCAGGTAGACCAGGTTATCGCTGACCCGGACATCCTCATACAGACCCCTGTCTTCGGGCAGATAGCCGATCTTGGTTTTATCCAGGGTTTTGGAGGGGCCGTCGAAAAGGAAGTTGATCGCTCCGCTGTCGGGGGATAAAATCCCCATGATCATGCGGATGGCTGTCGTCTTGCCCGCTCCGTTCGGCCCGAGCAGCCCGACGATCTGCCCCCGGGAGACACCGAAATTGATTTCGTCGACGGCCTTTTTGGGGCCGAAGCTTTTGCTTAAATTTTCCACTTTCAGGATCAGATCCATCTTGCCGAAACCTCCCCTCAGCAATCAATTAATATTCTATTCGAGATGCCGCCTTTCTTCAACTGAATTCGAAAGGTTTTTGCCGGCAAAGGGGAAATATTTCAAGCCGGCGGTTCAAATAAGGCACCGGAAGGCCCGTCCCCGCGGGGCAAAAAGGTTTCCGCCGGGCAAAGGGGAAATATAATACCCCGGAGGCTATAAAATATTGCACCGGGGGGTCCGTTCCCGCGGGGCAAAGGACTAAATAATGCACCGGGAGGTCAGTCCCCGCGGGGCATTTTGCAGGAGGTGGAGCGGTGGATCGGCTGACTGAAACGAAAAAGATCAGGCGCTTCGAGGGCGGGAAGGAGAGCGCCTGCCGAGACCGGGTTGTTGTCGAGGCGCCGTTGGCGCTATCGGTTAACGGGGAAAAGCTGGTGACGCTGCTCTGCACACCGGAGAAACAGAAGAGCCTTGCTCTGGGTTTTCTGCGCTCCGGGGGGCTTCTGGAATCGATGGAGGATCTGCTCCGGCTGGAGCTTAACGAAGAGGGGACCGCCGTCGCGGTGGAGCTGAGGGAAGACACCGGGCCGGTGGAACGGCTCCACCGCGAGGGCACGATCACCCCGGGCGGCGGGCGGGGGGTGTTCTTTTCCAGCCCCGGGGAAGGCCTCTGTCTCCCGCCGGTCCCGCAGGGGGGGCCGACGATGCGGGCGGAGGAGATCTGCTCGCTGATGGATTCCCTGGAGGAGCGGGCCCGGATTTTCAAAGCCACCGGGGGCACGCACAGCGCCGCTCTCGCCGATGCGCAGGGGCTCATCATCTCTTGCGAGGATATCGGGCGGCACAATGCCGTCGACAAGATCATCGGGGAGTGTCTGCTGCGGGGGATTTCCCCGGAGGGCAAGGCTCTAATCTGCAGCGGCCGTCTGAGCTCGGAAATTTTGCTCAAGGCGGCGCGGCTGCAACTGCCGCTGGTGATCTCCCGGGCGGCTCCGACCACTTTGAGCATCGAGC
>JAAZIG010000327.1 GCA_012510325.1 Bacillota bacterium | reverse complement strand
GTATAATGGCCATGGAAATCCTCTCCTTTTCTTTTGTTTTTCTCACAAAACCAATTAGACAAAGCGAGAGGGTTTCCCTTTACATGCCGGCAATGTTGCTATATTCCAAACCGATCCATTAGATCAAATCGATCGACAACTAATGGGGTCAATTTCACTGGTTCCATCCGAATAACAAGCCAAAATGACAGTTTTACACCAATTTGTGGGGTAAAGTTATTTTTACACACCGCGCAAAGACGCACCACTCAGCTGTTTTTCAAAGAACGCAAATGGCTCTATTGAAACCTTTCCGTATTGTGCGATAAACCCTTCAAGGTTGTTATATTGCAGAAGTATCAGGCCTCGTACATACCAAACTGATTCGACCCAAACCGCTAGGGGGAAGCAAAGAAATCCTCCAGCGTGCGCCATGCTTCCAGCGCCTCCGGGGGGAGCAGTTTTTTTATAAAATCCTGTTTAACTTTGCCCACTCCGTTTTTGCCGGCCAGCAGACCGTTATCCCGCAGCACCTGTTCTCCCCAGTACAGCATCAGGGCACCGCTCTTTTCCCGCTCCGGAACAGTTCGGGGCAACAAGGCCACGTGCAGGCAATTTTGGAGCAGATGCCCGTAGAGACAACCTTGCACACCGCTTTCAGCCAAACCGGTGCGGTACATGGCCATGTACTGTGTTAGCTTTTCCGGAGGAGCAGCAAAATCTGTTTCCAGGCGGGTTGGAGCCAGCTGTTGCTCCCTGGCTCTCGCAGCAGAGGCCACATTAATCAGCTCTGTTGCGGAGTGGCCCATCAGCCGGAGCCGTTCAACCTCGGCCTGGCTGTTCACCGACCAGGTTTCATCTTCATCGCCACCGGCTTCGCCGAAGAGCCGGTAGCTGTCAAGCAGGGCTGCCTCCAGGGCGCTGTGATCATCGCCGGCGAGCTCGAGGTAGAGAGCGGCACGACCGGCGGGCAGACGGGGCAATTTCTTAAGTGATCCACTTTCTAGACGGGCTTTTTCCAAAAGTTCGAGGGTGGCTTGATCAAAGTACTCAGCGGCGGAGAGCAGCCCTCCGGCGGCAGTCTCATGCCAATCGAGCAGCGCTCTGGAAAAATGGTGCAAAATATCATCATCGGCCATAAAGTAGACCACGCCCCAGCATCCGGCGGGTTGGGGAAACAGCTTTAACCACAGCTCCGCCGCCGCCCCCAGCCTGCCCTCACTGCCGGCTAAGAAATCGATGAGATCCTGCCCTTTTTCCGGCAGCCTTGCCGCGCGGGGCAGTAAAGCCCACTCCTGTGGGCAGCGCAACCTGCCGCCGTCCGGCAGGGGGCAGCCGCTTTCACCAAAAATGTACTCGCCCCGGTTTATCCGCCAGAGGCCGCCGCGCGGGGTTACCCAGCGGAGCGCCTCCACATGGGTGTGCCCGGCCCCATAACGCAGCCCGTTGGGCCCGGCAGAGCCGGCGGCAAACATTCCCCCTGCCGTAGCGGTCTGCTCGGTGGGATCAGGCCTAAAGGACAACCCCTTCGCCGCTGCAGCCAGCTCGATCGCTTCCAGGGTCACCCCGGCCTCCACGTGCAGAAGCTTTTGCCCCTCCCTCTCTGCAAAACCCAGAATCGAGTTCATCCGCGAAAGATTGATGATCAGGCCGCCTGCAGGCACGGCGCCCCCCACCAGGCCGGTGCGGCTTCCCTGCAGGGTAACAGGAAGCCCTTCTTTCGCTGCACTGCTCATCAACGCAGCCAAAGTCGCCGCATCCTCCGGAAAGGCGATCTGCTCCGCTTCACCCGTCAGACCGGATTCATCTTTTAAAAAGCTCCCGTATTGGGGAAAGACCGGTTCCCGCATGATTTACCAAAACCCCTTCAGCGATCTTCTTCCAGCCGCTTCAGCAGAGCTTCCACCAGAGCCGGTGCATCGGCGAGCAGCCCGATATCGGCCTGTTTAAAGATCAGGGCCTGCTTGTCGGTGTTTACCGCAATGATGCGGGAGACCGCCTCAAGGCCGCACATAAACGCCCCGGCACCCGACGCGCCCAGAACAAGAGATACTTCCGATGTTATCGTCACCCCGGACCCTCCGACAATCTCATCAACCCGGCCCCACCCCTCCAGGGCGGCGGGCCGGGTCAAGCCGAAGCCCGCCCCCAATTTTTTCGCCAACAGGCG
>JAAZIG010000048.1 GCA_012510325.1 Bacillota bacterium | reverse complement strand
GACGTACCTTCTTGTCCCACCTTTTTGTTAAAAGCTCTAAGCTATTTTACCACTGGCGTTTTGTTGGGGTGTCTTTCTTCTCACTACATCGGAGAACTATTCCCGTGGTGCATCGATAGAAAATGGGCCATGAGATCCGTCCCTGTGGCTCACTAGCCGTTCCAATTAAAGTCAGAATGGGCCAGGAGATCCGTCCCTGTGGCTCACCTCCCCGTGGCTCACCTGTGGCTCAGCGGTGGTTACGGGTTAGCTGCTCGGGCTTGTCTGGCTGCGTCTGCGGGGGCGGGCATCGGTTTGCGCCGCTTTCCGGTGATAGCACTTCTGGTAGTGCTCTTTTCGCCAGGCCAGGTAGTCCCGGACCGATTCTTCAAGAGGGCGGGCCCGGTACCCGAGCTCTCTTTCAGCTTTGCCCCGGCTGAAGGAGGAGTTCTCGACGACAGTTCTCAGGGAGTAAGGGGTGAACCGGGGTCTTTTTTTAAACCGGCGGTAGAGATGCTGGGTGAACCTGGAGAAGAAAAGAGCCAAGCCCAAAGGTACTACCAGCAGCGGTGAACGCCTCGAGGCGGCCTGTTGGGTTATCTTCGAAAGGCGGTGCAGCGAAATCCGGTGTCCGGAGAGAATATAGATCTCACCGGAGCGGCCTTTTTCTGCGGCGCGGATCATTCCATCGGCCACGTCGCGGACATCAACAAAATCGTAGGCTCCGTCGACAATGAAATGGAGTTTGCCGCCGGCGAAGGTGTTGAGCAGTGCGCCCATCTCCGAAGTGCGGTAATCATGGGGGCCGATCACCCCGCTGGGACAGACAATGACCGCATCGAGCCCTCCGGCAACCGCTTCGAGAACCGCCTGGGCTCCCGCGGCTTTGGTCTGATCATAGGCTCCTGCTGCCCCCTGCAGTGAAAGCGGGGTTTCCTCGGTCATAATCAGCCCGTGCGGTTCCCTCCGGAAAGCGTGTACCGAGGCGGTGTGAACCATTCGCCTGACCCCGGCCTTCAGCGCGGCCCGGGCAACATTCTTGGTTCCTTCGACATTTACCCGAAACATCAGCTCCTCATCGCCGGGCGCTATGGAGATGATCCCGGCAAGGTGGTAGACGGTCTCCACCCCTTTCATCCACCGCTCCAGAGCCTCCTCATCGAGTATATCGGCGACGACTATCTCTATGGGCAGCCCTTTAAGAGAGTCGCAGGGCTCGCCGGGGAGAACCAGTGCTCGCACCTGTTTTCCCCCGGCCAGCAGCGCTCTGATCAAAACATTGCCAATATGGCCTGTTGCTCCAGTAACAAGATTCATTCTGACGGCCTCCTTTTCAGTCCATTGATCATGATGTTGATGCTTTCTTCAGTAGCCCCGGCCCAGCCGGAATCTTCAGGGCCGATCAGGCTGTGCATAACGGCTCCACCGGCGGTGGCCAGAAGGGCTTTCGCCCCGGCGGCGGGATTGATGGGGGCAAAGGTTCCCTCGTCGATTCCCCGCCGGATTAATTGGGTTAAAAGTTCCTCGAAATGGTGGAAGCTGTTCAGCAGGGCTTCGCGCACAGTTTGTTCCCGGCTCGCCTGGGCCCAGACCTCCAGAAAAATGTTTGCTTTGGCGTAACCGGGCCGGGTTAGCTCCTGGACCAGATGTGACAGGCGGCGCAGCGTTGTCGGCAGATCTACTGCCCCGCCGATGCTTCTCTCCAGCGCCTTTTTCAGCCCCGTCAGCTGGGAATCGACCAGCTCCATAAAGAGAGCCTCCTTGCTTTCGAAATGGTAATAGAGGGCGCCCCGGCTGATCCCGGCCCGGCGGCAGATCTGGGCAACGCCGGTCTCGGCATAACCGTTTTCCGCAAACAGGCTCGCAGCCGCTTCAAGAATGGCCGCTCTGGTCGCCCGGCCCCTGGTAATTTTTTTCAGCGAATGCATGGAACCAACTCCAAACAGACCAAGCGGTCGTTTTAATTGATTGTATTAAAACCTCTCTGTTTTGTCAAGGCTGAAAACCGCTCAATGAGGGATATATTTATCCCCTCAAGCGGCGGTTTCTGGAAGGAAAGCGGGTGGGGGCCTTTTCAGGGGGAGGGCTGTTGATAGGGCTGCTGCAGGGCGATTCCGCTTCGTTTCAGGAAGCGGCGCAGCATTGTTTTTCCGTCGGGCTTGCGCCCGGAAAGCTCGGGGTGAAACTGGACTCCGTAGAGCTCCCGCTTATGGTGGCGGAAGATCTGGATGCGGCAGCGTTTGCTCGAGCCGAGGAGCACAAAATCGGGGGGCATCTCCTTGACCTCTTCCCCGTGACAGCTGAAGACGGTGCTGGGGCTGCTCAGGCCGCCAAGAAAGGGGTCGTCTTTGAGCAGCTCGACTTTGATGTAACCGAGTTCCCGGTAGCCCATCGGGGCCACCGGTGCTCCGAAAGCCTGGGCGATAACCTGATGGCCGCCGCAGATGCCGAAAATCGGCAAAATGCTCTCCCGGAGGAAGCTGAAGACAGCCTCCAGTTTCTGCGGGTCGTAATCGGTCCAGGGGGCTACCTGTCCGGAGAGCAGCACGCAGAGCGGATTGTGCCTCATCACTCGCGCTGTGCTCGCCTGCGGGTAGTGGATCAGGTCGATATTTACCGCAGCGAGCTGCTCCACATAATCGGCGAGCATATAGGCGGGATTGATGATCAGGTTTTTTTCGGCGGGGGTGTGCATGGGGTCGATGATCACGACGGTTTGCTTCTCCGGCGAGATCTTCTGCGGCCGCCAGAAAATGCCCCGGATCATCTGCCAGCGCAGCAGATCAATGGACATCGGTTGCGTTGCCCCTTTCTCCCTCCGGCTTGCGGCGGGGTGCTCTGCGATCCATTCTACCGCATCCGGGGCTGCCCTGGCCAGAAGATCCCGTCGGCAAGGTGAAAGGGGCTCCTGCTCCAGCCGGGGTCGGTTTAATCTTCGCGGTCAAGGCTGCGGTACTGGATTGCCTCGGCGATATGAGGCGCCTCGATGGTCTCGGCGGCGGCGAGATCGGCAATGGTGCGGGCTACCTTGATGATGCGGTCGTGGGCGCGCATCGACAGTCCCAGATTCCGGTAAGCCTGCTGCAGAAGGCGGCGGGCTTCTTTGCTCAAGGGACAATGTTTGGCCAGATGGCGGCTGTGCATCTGGGCGTTGGTCAAAATGGTGGTATTCCTGAAACGGTCCAGCTGACGCTGCCGGGCCTGCTCCACGCGGCGGCGGATGGCGGCAGAGCTTTCCCCGGACTGCTCTTTCTGGAGCTGCTCGAAATTGATCCGGGGGACCTCCACCTGCAGATCGATCCGATCCAGCAGGGGTCCCGAGAGCCGGGAACGGTAGCGTTGCACTACCGCCGGGCTGCAGCGGCAGAGGTGGAAGGGATCGTTCAGAAAGCCGCAGGGGCAGGGGTTGGCCGAGGCCACGAACATGAAATCGGCCGGGTAGGTCAGTGTTGCCGAGACCCGGGTCACGGTAACGACCCTGTCCTCCAGCGGCTGGCGCAGGGCTTCGAGCAGATCGCGGCTATATTCCGGCAGTTCGTCGAAGAAGAGGACCCCCCGGTGAGCCAGGCTGACCTCGCCGGGGCGGGGGATCCGGCCCCCACCGATCACCCCGGCAGCGGATGCGCCGTGGTGGGGGCTGCGAAAGGGGCGCTCTGTGATCAGGGGGTGCTCCGGCGGCAGCCTTCCGGCGATGCTGTGAATGCGGGTGATCTCCAGGATTTCGTCCAGTGTCGGGGCCGGCAAAATACCCGGCAGGCGCCGGGCGAGCATCGTCTTGCCGCTGCCTGGGTGCCCCTGGAGCAGAAGATTATGATTTCCTCCTGCGGCCACCTCCAGGGCTCGCTTGGCGGTCTCTTGCCCCTTGACCTCACTGAGGTCGGGTCCGGATGGAGGTTTCTGCCGAACCAGCTCATCCAGTTGCGGCGGCACCGTGGGGATGGTGAGGGCGCCGCTGAAATGTCGGGCCGCTTCTTTGAGGGTGTGTACCCCCTTTACCGGGAGCTGCGTGATCAGGGCCCCTTCGGCGCCGTTGGCGGCGGGTATATAGAAGACCTTTTCCCCGCTTTTGCCAGGGGAGGCGATGGCGGCGGCCATGGCCAGTGTGCCGGGGACGGGGCGCAGGGTTCCGTCCAGGGAGAGTTCGCCCACGAGCACAGCCCGGCGCAGCTCGTCGCTGTAGGGGATCTGCCGCGAAGCGGCCAGGAGGCCGACGGCGATGGCCAGGTCGAAGGCCGGGCCTTCTTTTCGGAGGTCCGCCGGGGCCAGGTTGACGGTGATCCGCTCCGAGGGGAACTTGTAGCCGCTGTTGCGCACGGCTGCCCGCACTCTTTCGCGGGCCTCTTTGACCGAGGGATCGGGCAGGCCGATGATATCAAAAGCGGGCATCCCCCGGTGGAGATCCACTTCCACTTCCAGGGGGATCCCTTCGATTCCGAGAACCGTGCAGGAGAAGACTCTGACCAGCATGGAGAGCCTCCTTGGCAGCAGCTTCGCCGCGTCTTTATACCTGACAGTTTCGCTGAAGATCCGGTAAATCCTTT
>JAAZIG010000326.1 GCA_012510325.1 Bacillota bacterium | reverse complement strand
CCTGCCCGAGCAGCGGGCCGGGTATACGCGGAAAAAATCAAACCATACGTTGGAGGCAATCGATATGAAAATATTGGTCAGTGATCCCCTCTCTGCAAAAGGACTGGAGCTGCTGCGGCGTCATGCCCGGGTTGATCAGCAGCTGAATCACTCTCCCGGGGAGCTGGAGCGGATCATCGGAGATTACGACGCGCTTATCGTGCGCAGCAGCACCCTGGTGAGCAGGGAGATTATCGAGGCGGGCAGGCGCCTTAAAGTGATCGGGCGCGCCGGCGTGGGGGTGGACAATATTGATCTCCCCGCAGCGACGGAAAAGGGGATCATCGTGCTCAATGTCCCCGAGGCCAACACCATCTCGGCGGCGGAGCTGACCCTGGCGCTGCTCGTTTCGCTGGCCCGCAATATTCCCGGAGCGAATTACTCTGTTAAACAGGGCACCTGGGCCAGGGAAGACTTCCTGGGGATAGAGCTGAACGGAAAGACGCTCGGCATCATCGGGCTGGGCCATGTCGGAAGCGAGCTCGGCCGCCGGGCCAGGGCCCTGGGGATGCACCTGCTGTGCCACGATCCGTATATTTCGGCGGAGCATGCCGCCAAGATCGGGGTGGAGATGGTCGCTCTGGACTATCTCCTGGAGCGATCAGATTTTGTCTCTTTACACGTGCCTCTGATGCCGGCAACGCGCTACCTCATCGGGGCGCCGGAGCTGGCGCTGATGAAACCCGGAGCCATGCTGATCAATTGCGCCCGGGGCGGTATTGTTGACGAAGCCGCTCTGCACAGCGCTCTCGTGGAAGAACGGATCGCCGGTGCGGCGCTCGATGTTTTTGAGGACGAGCCGCCGGCCGGAAGCCCCCTGCTGCAGCTGGACAACGTTATCGCCACGCCTCATCTGGGCGCTCTCACCAGGGAGGCTCAGACCAACGTCGCTCTGCAGGTGGCGGAGCAGGTGCTCAAGGCTCTTTCAGGGGAGGCGGTCACTTCGGCGGTAAATCTCCCGGCGCTGATGCCGGAAACAGCGGCCGCTCTGGAGCCGTACCTCCCCCTGATGCGGCTGCTCGGTGATTTTTATATGCAGTTTTACGGCGGTTCTATCGATGAAATCGAAGTGCTCTTCTCCGGCGAGATCGCCTCGCTGCCTCTGGCACCCCTGACCGCATCATGCCTTGCCGGACTGCTCCAGGGGATCGTCAGCAGCCCGGTGACCCCGGTCAACGCTTCCCTGATCGCCCAGCGGCGGGGGATCAAGGTGCGGGAAAGTGCCACCGCCGAGCTCAAAAGTTACAGCAGTCTGGTGCAGATCAATGTCCGGGAGGGCGAGACAGTGAAGTCTCTTGCCGGAACGCTGCTGGCTCATGATGATATCCGGCTGACCCGCATCGGTGACTACCGCATCGAGGTTGTCCCGGCGCGCTTCATGCTCATCACCACCCATCACGACCGTCCGGGTGTCGTCGGCAGGGTCGGCACCCTTCTCGGGGACGAAAATGTCAATATTGCCAGCATGCAGCTGGGCCGACAGACAGTCGGGGGAGAGGCGATGATGGTTTTACAGGTTGACGAGCGCATTACGCCCGAGGTGATGCGCAAGCTCGAGCAGCACGATGTCATTGCTTCAGCCCGCTTCGTCGAGCTGGCCAACGGGGGGGCGACAGGTCAGTGACAAGGCGCTCCCGGCAGATGGTTTAAGCCACTGCTTCAGCAGCGCTTCAGACTGTACCGGGGCCGTTTAAGGCTTGAAATTGGGGGCTTGCAGTTGGGTTAAAAATATTATGGGGGGTTGCCGATGAGTGTATATTCGATGATCGATCAACAGCCGATGTTGCTGCGCTTTCTTTTTTATCCGCGCAAATGGAATTTGCCGGCCCCTGCGGGAGCCGCAGATCTGATGGTCCCGGTAGAGGACGGAATCGCTGTCGGCTGCCGTCTCTACGAAAGTGAAGCCGGACGCCCCTGGATTTTGCTTTTTCACGGAAATGGTGAGATCGCTGCAGACTATGATCAGATTGCGCCGCTCTATGGTCAAAAAAGAGTCAACCTCGTTGTCGCCGATTACCGCGGTTACGGCAGCAGCGGCGGTCGGCCCACCTTTACCGGGATGGTGGCCGATGCGCCGTTGATCTATGAAGCGATTGCCGGAAGGCTGGACGAGCGAGGCCTGCAAGAAAAACTCTTTGTCATGGGGCGCTCCCTGGGCAGCATCTCCGCCCTGGAACTGGCCGTGCAGTATGCTGGGGTCATCCCGGGGCTCATTATCGAAAGCGGTTTTATCAGCGTTGTCGGGCTGATTGAACATCTCGGCTTGCCCTCCATGGGCCTCGATCTCAGCAGTATCGATCGGGAGAGCAGGAGTAAAGCAGCCCAGATTGAAGCACCGGTCCTGATCATCCACGGCCGCGCGGACAGCCTCGTCCCTTTCAGCCAGGCTGAAGAGCTGCACCGGTGCCTGGGAAGCCAGTCGAAGCAGCTTGTGCCCATCCCCGGGGCGGAGCACAATGATGTCATCTTCGTCGATCGGGAGCGTTATTTTGGTGCCATCGCCGCTTTCGTCGAGGAGCCGGAGCGCTTTTCAGGGGGAGCATGAGCTCCCGGAAAGGATATTTAAACCGATGGATTTTCATCAGTTAAAGGTATTTGTGGAAGTGGCCCGTCAGAAAAGCTTTTCCCGGGCGGCGGAAACTATTTTTCTGACCCAGCCCACAGTGAGCGCACATATCAAAGCCCTGGAAAACGAAGTCGGCACCCTCCTGTTGGACCGCAGCCAACGGGAGCTGCAGCTGACCGATGCGGGGAAAGTTCTGCTCCGCTATGCCAGGCAGTTGCTGGCGATCAAAGAGGAGGCTATTTTTGCCACGCAAGAGGAGCGCCGGGTAATCGACGGCCATCTGGAGATAGCCTCCAGCAGTGTTCCGGGAGCCTACATCCTGCCGGAGTTGATGAGCAGTTTCCTCGAAAAGCATCCCGCGGTCACCTTTGCGGTGATGCTCAGGGATACCCGGCAGGTTTATGAAAATGTCAGGGAGTACAGTTATGACCTGGGATTTGTGGGAGAGCCGGCTCTTCTCGACGGGCTGGAACAGATTCAGCTGCTGCAAGACGAGCTCGTCTTAATAGCCGCCCCTGGAACCCGTTTGTCGGGGGAAAGGGCTGTCCCGGAAGAGGCGGCAGAGGGGTGGCAGAGCGAATCCCCGGCGCAGGGGAAAAACGAAGGCGGCGTCGCTGGCAGCAGCAGTAAGTTCCCTTCGCCGCTTTTTGAATTCGATCTAAACGCCGGTGACAATGCTGCAGAACTTCTTCAGCTCCCCTTTGTCATGAGGGAGCCGGGTTCTGCTACCCGGTTGGTTTTTGAGAACGCTCTGGAGGAGTACTACGGCCAAAACAAGACCATTTTGCAGGTGATCGCTTATCTGGAGAGTCAGGAGGCGATCAAGGAAGCGGTTAAAACCGGGCTGGGGGTTACGGTGATCTCCCGCCATGCGGTGAAAGATGAGCTGGCGGCGGGGCTGCTCAAAGGCTACCGGTTGGCGGGTCTCGAGCTGGAGCGCAGCTTCTATCTGATCTACCACCAGAACCGGATCCTATCACCCCTTAGCCGGGCATTTCTTGAGCATTGCGCCGATTGTTTCAGCGGGAGCTGATCAGGGCTGCTGCGCGGGTCGGCCGGAGACGAGTTCCGCTCTGTTAACGGCACTCTATTTTCCCCGGCGGTTCCGCGACGACATCTCCGATGATGGAGGCGGCCGCCACTTTTTTCGCCACAAGCTTTTTGATCAAGGAAGGGGCTTTCTCCTCGGGGACGGCTATGAGCAGGCCCCCTGATGTTTGCGGATCGCACATTATATCCACCAGGATCGGCTCAACGCCCGGTCCGATCTGCAGATCCTTGGTCCAGAACTTCTGGTTGGTATAGCTGCCTGCGGGAACCAAACCCATGGCCGCATAAGTTTTTGCTTCCGGGATAACCGGCACTTTTTTCGGATAGAGCCTTAAGCCCACGTTGCTGGCTGCGGCCATCTCGAGAGCGTGTCCCAAGAGACCGAATCCGGTAATGTCGGTGCAGGCGTTTACCCCGATTTCAACCATCGCTTCGGCAGCGTCCTTGTTTAAAGCCGCCATCAGCCCGGTAATCTGCGCGGTGGTGCTCTGATCGAGCAGCCCTGCTTTGAGCGCCGTTGCCAGGATCCCGGTCCCCAGCGGCTTTGTCAGAACGAGCAGATCACCCGGTCTGGCCCCGGCATTGGTCAGGCATTGTTTGGGGTGAACGGTTCCCGTTACAGACAGCCCATATTTTATCTCCGGATCTTCCACGCTGTGCCCTCCGATGAGCACGGCGCCGGCCTGCCCGATTATCTCCAGACCGCCCTGCAGGATCAGATGCAGGATCGCACTGTCCAGCTCCTTGATCGGGAAGCAGACGATATTCATGGCGGTCAGCGGCCGACCGCCCATGGCATAAACATCGCTTAACGAATTGGCCGCGGCAATCCGGCCAAAGTCATAGGGGCTGTCCACAATGGGGGTGAAGAAATCAAGAGTTTGAATAAGGGCAATTTCCCCGGTCAGCCTGTACACACCGGCGTCATCGGAACGGTCCAGCCCGACCAGAACATTCGGATCCCTTTCCTGGGTCAGCCCCTGCAACACTGCGCTTAGATCCCCCGGACCTATTTTCGAAGCTCAGCCGGCGGCGCGGGTGTTTTTAGTTAATTTAAACTGCTCCTGATTCTTCACCTGTTTTGTTCCTTTCGTTATCGCTTAAGACTTCACTGAGGGCGCGCGGAATCTGTTTGATCAGCTCATCGATCTGTGTTGCCGGAGTCGGTTTGGCATAGAGACCGGCCAGCCGGTTAACCCTGGCTGCCCGGACAGCGGCTTCTTCTATCTCCATACCCGTGGCGATGAGCGCGGAAACGATCCCGGTGAGGGTGTCCCCGGTGCCGCCGATCGCTTCGAGCACCTCTTCTTTGGGCTGATCAATTTTTGCCAGAATGCCGTCTTTGTTGGCCAGGTAGTCGCTGGCCCCTTTTACCAGCAGGAAGGCGGCGGCGTTGTTGTGGCGGTAGGCCCTCTCGATAAGATCGGGGACCTCATTATGATCATGCAAGATAAAGCCCCGGGTATAGAAAGGGTGGGGGGCCTCTTCATCCGCCAGATAGGCCAGTTCACCCGCATCAGGGGTGAACAGATCGAAATGCGCCGCATCGCCGCCCATTTTGGCCACATACATAAATCCGGCATCGGCAATCAGGGTTGGCTGAACCGCCATCGCCCTGATCTCTTGGAGCATCTCCTTAAACAGGGCCACGTCCGGCTGGAAGTAATGCAGGGCCAGGGTGGTAAAAGAGCTTTCCCTGATCCCGGCGGTGAGATGTTTGTACAGCTGTTTGGATCCTTCCCCGCTGCCGATATCTCCGACCAGGTAGCAAAAAGGAGCGGAGCTCCCCAGGTAATTCAAGGTTTCCGCAGCTGCCGCGATGAGGGCCGGAGTCCCCCGGTTGACGGCAATAGATCTGTTTTCCAGATGGATCTGCCCTTCCTTGAGCAGAGTGCGGCCGCAGGTGAGCGGAAAGCTCTCTTCCGGGATTGTTCCGACTAAGCCGAGCATAGTTCCACCACCCGGTCAAAAGCGATCTGCAGGGCATAGGCACACAGGGTATAGCCGACCTCCCGGGGCTGGGGGGCGTTGTCCAGGCTGCGGCTGACCATCTGCTCCGCCAGGTACGGCACATCGGGGCAGCCTCCCCCGGACAGATTGACGATCAGTCTGGTTTCCCGGTCCACGGTGATCTTCATATTTGCCGCCCTGACCATGAGATATTTCCCATATTCCTTGATCTGAAGAAGATCAACCGGTTCCAGCAAAACGCTGTTCACCGGAACGACCTGGAGCGGTTTTATGCCGTCCTCAGACAGCTTCCTGATAATCGACAGCTCTTCGATAAGGGGAAACTCGATCACCAGATCGCAGCCGCTGCGCAGCCCCGGGGGGGGGCCTTTCACCTTGATCTCCCACCCCTGTTCCTGCAGCACCGTTTCCGCCCTGATCACTTCAGTGGTGTTTTCAAAGACGAGGATGCCCCGATCCGGGCCTGCCGGTTCGCTCCTTTTCTTCTTTCTACGAAAAAGATGAAACATATTTAGTCCTCTTTTCTAATGGTGATCCGGTAACCGTCATCTTCCGGTTGAATTTCCGCCACCGCCCATCCCTGGGCTGTGGCCGCCCGGCAAACATTTTCCTTGGCCGTATCCGTATCCACCATAATTAAGATTTTGTCTTCTTGAGTTGTTTTGATCTCATCCAGAGTCATGATCACCGGTTGGGGGCAAGAGAGGCCCCTGGCATCAACAATCTTGTTCATCCTAAAATCCCTCCTATATTTTCTCGCATGGTCAATCCGATGAGCAGGCAGGTGGCAAGCCCCACCGCAACGGCAATCATCCCTGCCGGGGTGGCTCCCGCGCCGGAGCTGGCCAGTCCGAAATTGTGGGCAAAGGCTGCCCCGGCGATCATCCCGACCACAAAAATGGCGGCGTCGCCGTCACCTTCCCCGGAGAGGAACAGCTGCCGCCCGGGGCAGCCGCCGGCCAGAGTGAAAGCGATTCCGGCAAGAGCCATCCCGAGGAAGTTCCACAGGTGCATGGTATGGGCGACAGGTTGTCCGATAAAGCCGGGGTTAAACTGGTGGAGTAGCAGGTTCGTGAGAAAGGCGGCGGCGGTCAGGCCGATGATTCCGCTAAACAGATGGCCCTGTTTGAAAAGGATGAGGTCGCGCAGAGCGCCCATGGTACAAAACCTGCTCTTCTGGGCCAGAAAACCGATGGCCAGGCCGATAACGAGGGAGATGAGCAGAGGCGCATGCAAAGAGCCCGGGCCCTCGACACTGTAAAAGAGAATCCCGCTCTGGGGCTCGCCGGAGATCTTTGGATTGAGCAGCATCAAGACCAGAAAACCGGCCATAATGATGGGGAAAATCCACCCGGCAGCTTTGTATGTCTTGCGGGTAGCTCCCAAATTGTAACCTCTTTTCAGAAAACCGGTTCCGGCCCAGATACCCGCGATGAGACCGAGCAGGCCGGGGATGGCATTCCAGTCCCCGCCGGCGAGACGAAGCAGTGCCCGCCACGGACAACCGAGGAAGATGAGGGCGCCAATCATGGCGAAAGCGCCCAGAATAAACCTGACCACAGGCGCAGAACCCGACCGGGGCCTGAATTCCTTGAAGGCGTACGCCGCAACAAAGGATCCCAGCACGAAACCAATAATTTCCGGACGCAGATACTGCACTACCGGGGCTCTGTGCAAACCGAGCGCACCGGTGATATCCCGGAGGAAGCAGGCTACGCAGATACCCATATTCGCAGGATTACCCCAAAACTGCAGCAGTGAAGCAAAAACACCGATGATGATACCGACGATGATGATTCCCCATTTCGACGCGAATACGTTTTTCATCGAATATCTCCTTCTCTATGTATTCAGGTAAGCTAAGATTATTATGTATGCTTACAGCATAAGCTGATTAATTGAATAAGAAAAATAGATCTTTTCTATGAAATAATCTATTCGTATAGACTTTTGCTATATTGGTGAAATGATATCTGTTAACCAAGCGATTAGAGCTAACCTGACCAAGCTTTCCTCTTATAGATTAAACCGCGCCCGGTTGCAGATACTATGGGGAGCAGTCGATCTTCTTATCGGAACGGGGTGTGGAGACTATGGACCGCCGGAATATTTGGCTGATGGTGCTCACCGCTGCTCTGGTTGCTCTGATGAATATCTTTCATGCCGGTCAGCTGCTGCAGGCAAAACGGGAAATACTGGAGTCAAGAAAAATGGCTGTTGAATCGGAGCAGTACCAGGTTCAGTTAATGAATATAACCATGTATGCCCCGCTGAGCGCAGGTGCTATCGGCGGCCATGATTATTCCGGTGATCCTTCGCTTACTTATAGCGGGGAGAAGGTAATCCCGGGGAAAACAGCCGCCGCCGGGCCCAATATTCCTCTGGGCACGCGGATTTATGTAGAGGGCTTGGGTTGGCGTCAGGTGAACGACCGCGGCGGTGCCATCGGACCTAGTGATATCGACCTGGCGGTGGGAACCAAGGAAGAAGCGATCAAGTTTGGGCAGCAGCAGCGCCTGGTTATTCTCCAATTTCCCTGACAGAACTCCTGCCAGCTCTCCCTTCGAAGATACCTTGCTGTCATCCATTTACTCTTTTCTACTCCCCTAAAGGGTCTTTTTACACTCATTCCCCCCTAAATGGTCCGGACCGTGACCGCTTCTCGCTAATACCGGTAGCGTTGCATCATTCCTTTCCGCATGGGTCGGACGCTCGGGGCAAAGCCCGGAGACTTCTCGGAGGAAAATGAGCCAGGAGATCCGTCCCTGTGGCTCAGGGAATATTTGTCATCCTGAGGACGCAGTCCGAAGGATCTGATCCGAGAACTCCCACTGACTCAGGGTCCGGAGGGGGAGTACAAAGCGAAATGGGTCCGTGATGCGGCAGTAACGTTGTAGATGCTTCGCTACGCTCAGCATGACAGAAGAGGCGGCCCCCCCGTGGCACAAAAGTGAGCCAGGAGATCCGTCCCCGTGGCTCAGGGAATATTTGTCATCCTGAGGACGCAGTCCGAAGGATCTGCAGTCCAGCGCTCCTTTTAAGTTGCCCTATACTTTTTCTAGCCGGGAGGGGGAGTACAAAGCGAAATGGGTCCGTGATGCATCAGCAACGTTTTAGAT
>JAAZIG010000047.1 GCA_012510325.1 Bacillota bacterium | reverse complement strand
TCTATCCGGAAAAGCAGGTCCAGAGATGGCTCGATTGAAGCCGGTCCCGGGAACAGCCGGCGAAGAGGGCGGCGGAGCTAAGAGCTCTTTTTGGGCGGCGCCCGGCGGGTTCTCGGCTCCCCCTTCAGAATTGGCCGGTAAACCACCAGGATGATGATCGAGCCCGGCACCATCACCGCGATGACAATTCCGATGATCACGGCCACAAGATTTGGCGCCCTGGCGGTCAGCTGGAGATTGTTGCTCTCCGCGGGGGAAAGCGCCCATTCCAGCGTCCTCTCGTCCTCGGATATCGCGGTGGCATTGTGCTCCAGCGGCCTAACGGGCAGGGTGAGGATAAAGCGCATCTTGGAAAGAAGAGCCAGGGTTTCGTTCTGCTCCCCGATCAAATCCTTCAAGTCAAGAGCTGCATCCAGATAATAAGTTGTCGTCAGCAGACCTTTTTTCACGCTGAAGATCTGCTGACCGTCAAGACCCATTTCGCGGGCCAGATTCAGATCGGCAAGGTGCTCCACGGAGCGCAGTCTTTTGACCGCCTTGAACCCGGCGGTATCATCTCTCTCCAGCTCGCTTATGGTGAAGCCCTCCGCGGCGAGCTCCTCCTTCTTCTCTTCAAAAAATTGCTCCAGCTCCGATTTGTTCTCCGGTTTCATCATCAGCAGCAGCTCCGGTGCACTGAGGGTAATCTCCAGATCGGCGCTCCGGTTCGGGTTGATCGTCAGGTGCATTTTGAACTCCAGGCATCCGCTCAGAAGCAGCGGTACAGCGGCTAGTACCAGCAACAGGGTGATCTTTTTTATCCTTGACATCCGCTTCTTCCCCTTTAACGAAGTTAATCGATCGAACGGCTGAAACCGGCCCGGGACGGCTGATTCCATGGGATCACGTGCACATAGGGGAGCCCCCCGCACGGCTCTGCCTTGCAGACACCGCCAGGCGGCTGCTCAGTATTTTTTTGCTTTTCTCACCCGGCGGGGCCCGATCTTCTGTTGCAGAGCCCTCCTCCGGTAATACAACAGCAGCGCTGTCGAGAGCAGGCCGAGAGCCAGGCTGAACAGCTGCGCCGCAGAGAGGCCCAGCCAGAGCGGGTGGCTGTCCGCTTCCCGAAAAAACTCAGTGGTAAAGCGAAGCAAACCGTACAGGGAGCCCAGGGCGGCGAGATTAAATCCGTCAAAAGGCTTTCTTGAATGCATCGCTTTGAGAAATACAAAGATCAGGAGAGCGCCATAAGAGGCATACAGCTGTACCGGATGCCGGTAGAGGTTGTCCACGCGGGGGATCACCACCGCCCAGCACACCCCGCTGACCTTGCCGTAGCAGCAGCCGCTCAGCAGGCAGCCGATACGGGTAATGGCATAGCCCAGGATCAGGTAGGGGGAAAGCAGATCGGCCATCTTCAAAAAGTTCTGTTTCCGCAGGGAGCTCCAGACGTAAGCGGCGAGCGCTCCGCCGGCAAAGGCACCGTAGAAGGACAGTCCGGTTAAACGCAGCAGATAGATTCTTTCTGGATGAACGCTGTAAAAACCCCAGTTCAGGAAAACATAGAGCAACCGGGCTCCGAGCAGCCCGGTGAGTGCAACGACGAAGCAACATTCCAAAACCAGCCGGGGGGTGAACCCCTCCCGCCTCGCCTGAAGAGCCGCCGCCGTCACCCCGACAGCCAGGGCCAGAACCAGCATTGTCGGATACCCGTGAAAGGGCATGGTGCCGATTTTGAACAGGGTGGGGCGCATCGGACCTTCTCCTTTGAAAACAGGTGCGCTTCGGGCCGTTCTTCCGAGACCTTCCCCGGCTCCTGATCTGCGGGGGAGCCGTCCCCATGGGCAGCTCCCCCACAGCAGCGCAACAGGCTGCTTAGTCTTGATCTGCTAGTTATGGCATACCATGAGCGGCGGGTTGGTCTGAACCCAGCATCTTCTCATCGGCTTAAATTCCCTACGGCAGTCTAAAAACGGCTCGCTTCCTTGACCTGCTCTGCAGCAGCGGGAACAGCTTTCGGCTCATCGATGCTCCAGGCATAGTAACTTCCGCCGCCCAAGGCCAGGGCGAGACCGCCCCAGAGGATCATATCATAGTAGCCCGTATAGATCCCGAAGATGATCCCCAGCAGGCCGCCGGCCAGGTAGATAAACACCGCGATAAGCGGTCTGGGCAGGACAAAGGCCGCCCCCACAGCAAACAGGAGCGCCACGATGCGTCCGACAAGACCGCCCCAGGCCAGCATCTGATCATCAAACATGCTTCCCCCTATCCCGACCAGCCATGACTGAACAAACACGATAATCATCAAGATGATACTGAGTATCAGGACCGCTTTTTTCATTTCCGGACCTCCTTATTCAACAGGCGTTAAAAAAATTTCCAGAGAGCGTGAGTGAAAAACCGGGGCACCACCTTCTTGTACAGATGCTGCAGCTCGGTATTCACCCCGTAAGTCAACTCGTAAAGCGAGTCGACCAGATAGCCGACAAAGTCCTCGTTCTCCACAAACAGGGCCAGCGAATCGAAAAACAGGGCGGCTGGGGTGCCCTCGAGAGAGTCGAGAGCTCCAAGAACAACGTCGTAGGAGAAATCTGTCAGCCGCTCATCCTCCACAAAATCCGCCACCAGGCCGAGAAGCATCTGCGCGATGCTGTGCCCGATCAGCCCGGCTCTCTGCTCATCCTGGATGAAGTCGATGATCGTTCCGACAGGCATCCCCGCCGTCGCATCGCCCACCGCAGCGATGATCCGGGTGTCGTCCCTGACCATGGCGGCCATTTCGCTCAGGGAAACATCGGGAAGCGCTTTGAGCAGCTCTTCGAGAATACGGCGATCTTCCCGGATCAAGCCGGAGGCATCGGCGAAGGGCAGCTCGTCAAAGAGATCTGCCGACAGCTCCTCGACAACCCCGATGAGCTCGCCGACGCTCTTTTCATCGAGGACCGTATCGAGCAGTTCATCCAGGGGCAGGCAGGCGAAGATTCTTTCGATAAGGGTCCGGGCCAGCCTCTTCAGCTCGGCTTTCTGGGACCCGATCTCTTCCCCGACCTCTCCAAGAGGCAGTCCGGCGATGACCTTCCGCAGCTCCACCGAGATAGCCGCTTCATTTTCAGCCAAGTACTCCCCGACGATCTTTTCCAGATCCTTATTCATGGCCCTGGCCAGATCCCCGGCGTTGCCCTGAAACAGATCTACCACCACGCCCACAACATCCTCCACCCAGGCACGATAGGTCCGGGGTTCCGGATCCACGGGGGTGTCGGCATAGGGTGGATCAACTGTGTCTCCAAGAAGCCAGGTAAACGCAGCCAGCTTGGCCATCTGCGGCGGCACCACAGCAACGGCATCGGCAATTTTCTTCTGGATCTCCGCATCGATTAACTCGAGCACTTTTCGATCCGCCGGGGTGGCGGCCGCCGCCCTTTCGCGTCCCCGGTCGATCACTTCGGTCAAGGATTCCTGAAAATAGATTTGCGCCTTGGCTCCGTCTGCTTTGAAAAATTCCTGAACGAGCCCGCCGGCCAGAGCTTTGATGGCGCTCTCTCTGGCTTTGATCTGCCCGGCAGCGGAAACCAGACCCGTCTCGAGCAGATGGCCCGACAGTTCAAACCCCGTCGAGACGGCGTACTCATACAGCTCCGGCTTGAGGATCCGCTCCACGATCCCGCTGAGACATTCGCTCAGGCGCTGATCCTGCAGCAAATTTACCGGAAGGTCCACGCCGTAGTCCACAAACAAAAGGACCATATCCTCAGCCAGAACCAGCATTTCGCCGTAGTTGTCATCAACAAAGCGAGCCATTTCCGAGATCGCCCCCGTCGCCACGGGGGTAAACTCCTTGATCAGCCCGGGAATACGCTCATCCTCGAGCAGGGAAGCGGCAAAATCGCTCCCGGTGCCGTAGAGTGTATCCGTTGCCGTCAGGAGAAGATCGTTGATCATCCACTCCAGGGACTTGTTTTCCATAACAGCAGCGATGACATCCCTGACGGTATAGTGCAGGTCATGATAGGTGATCAGATCGGCGATGGTCCCGGCGATCGCTTCGATATCCGCGGCCAACCGTTCATCCTGCAGGAAATCGGCGATGATCTCCCCCACCACCGAAACCAGCCGGGGATCCCGGATGATCTCGGCAACAAACACCTTGTTGTCCTGAATCCCGCCGGGGAGCCCCTCCGCGGTGATGATCTCCTCGATGATGGAGTCGATAATTTCAGCAAGGCGGGGGTCTCGCAATACCGACTGGCTGAACTCCTCCAGCGATGCCAGGATCGCTGAAAGATCTTTTTCCGGAAGGAGTTGGCCGCCGGCTTGCTCACCGCGCACATAGTCTCCCGCCGAAGTGAAGATGGCCCCGACCGTGGCGCGAAGCCCGGCCGGCCGGACCGGTTGGCCCACCAGCTCCGCTCCGGCAGCGCCGGGCCAGATCGGCCCGAGGGCGAGCAGCAGCGCCAGCAATGAGAGCAGCCCGATCTTGCCCAGATGAGAGTACCGTTTGAACAGGGTTTTTATCCTACCGGAAAAGAGCCCGCTCTTATTTTTCCGCATTATGCAACCTCCTTCATCCAAAGAACTTCGCTACAGAGGCCGAGTCCGGTTCCCCCCGGCGTTGCGGGGGATAACGCTTCCTCGGTGCCGTCACCGGGCGGGCCGAAGAAAAAACGGAAAAACTTCTTCGCCTTCTTGAACTGCTCCCCGATAAAATCGAATGTGAGGGTGCCAAGGTGATCGATCAGTTCGCCGCTGTTGACAAACTTTTCGGCGATGTTGAAAACACCTTCCGCCAGGGAATAGTTGGCCTCCCCGACCTTCTCTTTCGCCAGATCGCTCTCCAGCCGGATCAGATCCGGATCGGTCAGCAGCTCTCCGATAAATCTGGCTTTGACATCCTCAATCATGTAGGTGGTCCGGTAAAGGCGCTCTTTGGCTGTCAGGAAATTGGTCACCCGGGTTGCCGGGAATGTCTGCGCCCGGCGCAGAATTGTCTGAGGCAGCTCCCGATCGATCTTCAGGAGCGGCTGCAGCGGTGCCAGCTCGATATCGATGCCGGCTTCGTCAAGAAGCCCCCTCAGCGCCTGGTTATCCCTCAGGTAATCGGCCCCCTCCTCCAGGGGCAGGATGGCAAACCCTTCCTTGAGCAGCCCCTCGATCTCGGCATTGTCCTTCAGCACATTCACCATATGGTCGTACGGCTCTTCAAAGGCTTTCAAACAGCTGCCGATGATCCCGGGCAGGCTCGCTTCTTCCCGCAGAAACTGCGCCAGCAGCGGCAGCGGCTCCAGCGGGAGCCCCTCCCCTTCCAGGATGAACTGTTCGATCCAGCCCCGCTCTCCAGCAAGAGCCTCGATCGTGCCGGCAACGGTGCCGCTGATGAGCTGAGCCACCGGCCCGGCCAGATTCGTTCGCACGCGGCTCTTCTCCAGATAGGTATCGGGCAGGTAGTTCCGGAGATACTCACCCGGGGTCGGATAAGCCGCGTTGAAGGGTTTATCGGGATCCATCCAGTTGAGCAGCTCCTGGGTGAACATGTAAAGGCCGTTGTTGCAGCCCATCTCGAAGAAGTAATCATCAGCCTGAACTGTGAGCAAGCCAATTCCGAGCAGCTCGATATGAACTATCTTTGTCTCAAAGGAAAATGCAGCGGGAAGATCTGCCTCCCCCTCAAATCCGTGCGCCGGGTAAAGACCGTTGACCGAACCGAGGAAGTTACCCGGTTTATAATAGGTGGTCCCCGGCGGACAGGTGTAACCGCCCACGGCGATCATGCGGGAGACATCGAGCAGATTTTCCACAAAGAGAAGCAGCGCTTCATCCTCGAGCAGCTCACCGACCAGCTCTCCCAGCAGGGCGGGCAGGTCGTGGCCCGTTAACAGCATGACGATGGCATCCTCAACGATTTTGTTTAGCTCCGGATCCTTAAAGATGGCCCCGGCCAGCTCGAAAGCCTGATCCATGATCCCGTCATCGGCCATCACTTCCTCGATGACGGTCCCGATAATTCCGGAGAGAAGTTCCTCCAGACGCTGATCGTCGAGAATCTCCGCCACCAGCTTTAGCGCCGGCTCCGGCACTCCGGCCAGGATCTCATCTTTGGCTTTCCTGATGGCGGCATCGTCTAACAGACCGGCGGGAAGGTTGCCGATAGGCCCGGCCATCTGGTCGACCTCTTTTCTCAGCACCGGCAGTTTCTCGTCAATAAATTCGGTGACACCCCCGAGCAGATCACCCGCGCTAAGAGAGAAAGTCTCCAAGGAGAGGTGAATGGGAGAGGCGGGCAGCAGTTCTGAGAGGATCGCATTCAGATCGCGAGTGAGCGAATCGGGTTTGACCAGAGCGGGCAGCGTCTCCGCCTGGAGCCGGGGAAGGGCGCTTCCCAATGCCCCGAAGATCTGCTCGGCACTGATCTCCGCATTGACCGCTTTAAGCTGCTCTGCACCGACGATCTCGGCGATGAAATGCTGGAGCACTCCCAGGCGCTGGGGCGTCGCAAAATCCTCCACCGCCCTGTGCTCCACCAGAAAACTGGACATGCTTTCATCAACAAACCGGGAAGCCATGCTCCGGGTGAGGATCTCACCGGCGAGCCGCCTTCCCTCGGCCGCATCGCCGGAGAAACGCTCATAGGTAATCCACTCC
>JAAZIG010000325.1 GCA_012510325.1 Bacillota bacterium | reverse complement strand
TTCGATTAGTTCAGCGCAGTAGCGCCCAATATTTTCTTCCACGCTTCCGATCTGCGGCGGCGTCATCTCAATGAGCGGTTCATCTACTTCGACAATATGATCAAATTCAGAGATGTGCATAAATGTCTCCCCGAGAGTACGCGGCATGTTCCGGTTGACCTGGGCAATCGTAATGCGGGCATACTTGGCTGCGGTTATGGTCCAGTCTACGGAAATGCCGAAGCTGCAGCACCCATGCTCGTCCGGAGAGGAAACCTGGACCATGGCGACATCAACAGGCAGGAAACCCTGTGTGAAAAGACGCGGTATCTCATAGTTGAAGCAAGGAGTATAGTCCCCGCGCCCTTCCTTGATCGCCAGGCGGCTGGTGGCACCGACAAATATAGAATTGTGCCAGAAGTGTTTCTCCATACCCGGACGGCAGTAGGGGCACCCGCCCATAGCCACCTGATGCACTATCTCAACATCATGCAGCTCCGGGGCCCGGGCGAACATGGCCTGAGTAAGCGCCTGGGGTTCACCACAAGCGTGAGCCAACACAACTCGATCACCCGAACTGATGGCCTTTACCGCTTCATCAACGGTAGTCAATTTGCTTTGGTAAATCTCTTTCCATTTTTGCAACTGGATTCACTCCTCGTTAAGCTGGTTGATGAGGCTGTTTAAACCACAGCGACAGGACGGATCATCATCCCTGTTGAACACCGGATCTTGCTCGACAGACAAATGAAACAAAACTCATAGACTTTGTCCCGGGCCAATTCTCCCAATTGCAACATTTCGATAATATGCACTCCCTGTTGGATCAATAGATAGTGGTGAACAGGGTGGATATGTCCCGGAAAAGAGGAAAGCTTATCCGGAGGGAAATTTTCAAAAGCGGACTGATCATCGCCCAAAAGATAGGCATTTTTCTCCTCAACCAGGTAACGAGCAGTTTCCAGGGTCGGTCCGGCACCGGGGCAAAGATCCATCTCCGGCCACCTTTCTCCTGTATTCATCAGGACAGCGTCACCTTTTTGCAGCTCGATACCGGCCCATTTGGCACATCCATCGATGTCCTCCACCGTGATGGGCTCTCCCGGTTCAAGATGAGTCACTCCCCTGTAGCCCGGTATGTCCAGAAGCACACCCCGCAAGATCATCGGCGGAATGGTAGAACCATCCGCTTTGAGCGTGCCGAAGTTGGTCCACTCATCTTCTTCTTTAAAACCGTTGTACCAGTGGTTATCTTCACCCACGGTGAGATGGTTCAACGAATCGATATGAGTACCCACATGCAATGGTCCGATGATCACCTCAGTATTGAGCCCAACATCATACTCGTTGATCTCTTTGTCACACCAACCGCCCTTAGCGTACCAGTTGAAGCTGGGATCGAACTCCGATTTATACATATTCTTGCGGCCGGTAGGCGAAGCGTATACCAGCAGATCCCATCCGGCGTGCCCCGGCCACACCGGCATCCCCTTGAACCTCACTGTTTCCAGATCATATATTTTCCCCTTCTTGATCAGACTCGCCGCTTTTAAAATGTCGGCCGGGGTAACCTCGTTAAGCACGCCGACCTCATCGTCAGGGCCCCATTTCCCCCACACATTCTGCTCCATCCATTTTTTGTCGCTCACTTCGATTCCTCCTCGCTTATGTTAGTCCTTTCAGATCCCGCTACCGGAGGCTTTGTCACCGGCCGCCTTCCGAAACGAATTTTCCATCTTCCAGACGGCGGGACTTTCTTTTCGTTCCCCCCTCTTATCGCCCGCGAAAGACTGCCTTCCGCTTTTCCAGAAACGCACCCATCCCTTCCTTTTGATCTTCAGTAGCAAAGCAGAGCCCAAACAAACCCGCTTCAATAGCGATCGCTGATTCAATATCGGTCTGCAGGCCCCGCTCGATCTGAGCTTTTGCATAACGCACCGCCACAGGCGCATTTGCGGCAATGGTTGCAGCCATTTTCAAAGCCAGGTCCATAAGTTCATCGTGCGGATAAACTTCATCAACCAGACCGATACGGTACGCTTCGGCCGCCGGGATCATGGCGCCGGTAAAGATTAACTGTTTGGCTTTCCCCTCCCCAACCAAACGGGGCAGCCTCTGCGTCCCGCCGTAACCCGGAGTGATGCCCAAGGTAACTTCCGGCTGTCCCAGTCTGGCCTTCTCCGAGGCCAAGCGAATATCACAGGCCATCGCCAGCTCGCAGCCACCGCCCAGAGCAAATCCGTTGATTGCAGCGATCACCGGTTTCTCTGCTGTTTCGATAAGACGCAGCACCGCATGCCCCAATAGCCCCCATTGGCGGCCCTCTTCCGGGTTGAGCAAATGCTGCGCGCCGATATCGGCCCCGGCGATGAAAGCTTTATCCCCGGCACCGGTAATAACCATAACCGCGACCTCTTCATCCGCAGAAAACCTTTCCACTGCATCTTTCAGTTCGGCCAGCAGATCCCGGTTCAGGGCATTAAGCACCTCAGGCCGATTGATGGTCAGAATACGAACTGCATCCCGGTCTTCCACCAGCAGGTTGGCATACATCTTGAACCCCTCCCCAAGTCAGCCTGTTCTTTTTGTCCCGCCTGTAGCAAACCAAAGAGCCCTTCCCCACAGCCGGCTACTGAAGAATGAACTCCCGGCCCTCTCCCACGATCACCGGCTCATCGTTCTGGTTCACACAAACCGTCTCCAACAAAATCATACGCTTGTCATCAAGTTTCTCGATAATTTTGGCCGAAGCGGTTACGGTATCGCCGATATATACCGGTTTGATAAATTTTAAATTTTGCATGGCATAAACATTGCCAAACGCCACCTTGGTAACAGCAGCCGAAATCAAGCCGGCAACCAGCAGGCCGGGCACAACTATATCCTTGAACCTGGTCGTTTTACTGTAAACGCGATCGATGTGAACCGGGTTCATATCCCCACAGATCCCGACCCACAGCATGACATCTGATTCGGTGATGGTCTTGGTCATCGTAGCGACATCACCTATCTTCAGCTGATCCCAGTTCATAATTCTATCGCCATAATCCATGACGCCGCCTCCTTTCCTGATAATTACCGAAGAACAGAACCGCCGATAATAACTCTCATAATTTCACTGGTTCCTTCGTAAAGCTCAGTGATCTTCGCATCACGCATCATTCTTTCTACCGGATAATCACGGGTATAGCCATAACCGCCAAATATCTGCACAGCCTGGGAGGCAACCCAGTTGGCGGTTTCAGAGGCCTTCAATTTGGCCATGGCAGCGTCCTGACCAAAGGGCTCTCCCGCACTTTCTTTCCATGCTGCCTGATAGGTCAACAAACGGCTGGCCTCAATCTCCAGGGCCATATCCGCAAGTTTGAACTGGATTGCCTGCAAGCTCGCGATCGGCCTGCCGAACTGCACCCGTTGCTTGGCGTAATCCCGGGCCGCCTCAAAGGCCCCCTGAGCTATCCCTACAGATTGCGCTGCAATCCCCACCCGTCCCCCTTCGAGGGTTTCCATGGCGATCTTGAAACCATCCCCCTCTTGTCCCAGGATGTTTTCCCGGGGAATGCGGCAGTCTTCAAAAATCAGGTCGCAGTTCTGGGTGCCCCTGAGCCCCATTTTCTTTTCGAACCGGCCGAAAGTGAACCCCGGGGTCCCTTTCTCGACAATAAAAGCGCTTAGAGCCTTACCCCGCAGCGATTTATCACCAGTGCGAGCAAAAACAATATAGATCTCTGAGGCCTCTGCATTAGTGATAAATATCTTGGTCCCATTTAGAACCCATTCGCTGCCTTTGAGAACCGCTGTCGTCTCAATATTGCCCACATCGCTTCCCGCATTAGCCTCCGTCAAACCGAAAGCCCCTGCCTTTTCCCCCCCGGCCAGCGGGATCAAAAATCTTTTCTTCTGCTCATCATTGCCATATTTCCAGATCGGCCCTGCCCCCAGACTGACATGCGCAGAGAGGGTATCGCCGGCTGAGGGATCCACCCGGGCAAGTTCTTCCACAGCGATGGCATAGGCCACAAAATCGAGTCCGGCCCCACCCCATTTTTCTTCATAGGGAATCCCCGTCAACCCGAGCTTGCCCATCTCTTCAAAAATGGAGGGATCGTAATACTCTCTCTCGTCGCGATCGGCAACCCCGGGGGCCAGCGTATTCTCCGCAAACTCCCTCACCGTTTTGCTCAACATCCGATAATCCTGGCTCATTCTAAAATCCATCTCTTTCCCTCCTTCGACCTTCTTCATCTCTTTGCAATAATTTGTTCTATTTACGATTATCAGCAAGATCAGGTTCTTTCTCTAAGATCACCATCCTCAAGAATATTTTGACTCTGCGCAATACATTCACATTTCACACAATAACAGGTGCAATAAATATGCCAACTCCACCCGGCTTGTCCGGGCTGCTAAAAAGCAGACAAGGCCCCTTTAGGGGCGATCAAAAAGCAATCTGTGCAACTTTGCATGAAAAAGTATCTGTGCGGGTTTGCACGGATACGGAGGAATTAGAAGAAAACTGGTGAGCCCCGGGAAGAGCCCCGGGGCTTAGTGAGAGATAAAGCAGCGTTTTTGGCCAAGGATAACCCGGCCGATCATTCTCCGCTGCTAAATTCAGCGGGGATAATCAAAAATCTCTATCCTAAACCGTATTTTCGCATTTTCCTGAAGAGGGTGGTGCGATGTATTTCAAACATCTCCGCAATTTTTTGCAGATCGCCATCATAATGTTTCAGTGCCTTTTTCAAAAGATCCCTTTCAAATGCGGCAACCTCATCCTGCAGATTGCACCGGTAAGCCGGAGAAATTCTTTCGATGGGCAAGGGAACCTCCTGAAGAGCAAGCTCTTCGAAAAAATGCTCTTCGCTTATTTCCCGGTGGGGATAAAGCAAAACCACACGTTCTACCATATTTTGCAACTCCCGGACATTACCCGGCCAGTTATAATCGAGCAAAACCCGCAAGGCACCGGGACTAAAATATTTCCTCACCTTGTAGCGACCGGTAAATTCCGCCAGGAAATACTGGGCCAGGCTGACGATATCTTCCTTTCGATCCCTTAAAGGAGGTATGTAGATCGGAGCCACATTCAACCGATAA